>JABHAL010000002.1 GCA_018674305.1 Candidatus Falkowbacteria bacterium
CCACAATTTGTTCTTTCTTCGCAATATAATCGCGCATCACTTGAAGCGCTTCTTTATCACCAGCTTCAGCTTTTACTTTAAGTTCAGCAAAGCCTAAGCCACCTGAAAGCACTTCCAACTCAGACATTAATTTATCAAAATGTCGTTGCTGACTTTCAGTGAAGTTAGCGTGGAGAGATTTTTCAGTTAATTGTTGGGATTCTGGGTTTAGCATGTGAGGTAAACGTTAACCAATCTCCTGCTGATTATCAATATACGGCTGAAGAACTTCTGGAACTTGAATTTTACCATCCTTGGTTTGATAAATTTCCATTAACGGAATCAAAACTCTTGGTGTAGCTACAACTGTATTATTTAATGTATGACAAAAATGAATTTGACCTTCACTGTCTTTATATCGAAGATTTAATCGACGTGATTGAAAGTCCAGCAAAGCTGATGCACTATGAGTTTCACCATAGCCCTCTCGACTAGGCATCCAGGTCTCAATATCATTCATATAATATTTACCTTGTCCCATGTCACCAGTACAAATATTCAAAACTCGGAATGGTAACTTTAGACTTTGCATAAACTCTTTTGAATTGTTCAATAATTCAGCATGCATTTCCATAGATACCTTCTCATCATTTTTGCAAATAACAAACTGCTCAATCTTCATAAACTGATGAACTCTGTACAAACCATGAGTATCTTTTCCATAAGAACCTGCTTCACGGCGAAAACAAACTGAAAAGCCGGCGTAACGAAGTGGTAAATCTTCTTCTTTTAAAATCTCATTAGCATGATATGAACCAATAGCAACTTCAGATGTACCAACTAAATATTTGTCATCTTTTTCCAGGTGATAGGTTTCATCCTCTGATCCAGGGAAAAAGCCAGTGCCTCTCATAGCAGCTTCATTAACAATCACTGGTACATTCATCAGAGTATAACCTTTGCGAGAAATGAAATCTTCTGCATATTTAAGAACTGCGGCTTCCAATCGCGCGCCATCACCTTTCAATAAGTAAGATCGACTACCTCCAATTTTTACAGCGCGTTCATTGTCAATAATATCCAGATCAGCACCAAGTGTCATATGATCCTTGGGAGGAAAATCAAACTTTGTCGGTTCACCCACCTTTTCAATTTCAATGTTACCACTTTCATCTGCACCAATTGGCACATTTTCATGAATATACATTGGAACACTCAACATTAAATTTTCATATTCAGTCAGAAGTGGCTTTAACTTGCCCTCAATCTCGTCTTGCAGTGCGCTAACTTCCTTCATTTCAACAAACGCTTGTTGTTTTTCACTTTCCTGCATTTGTGGAATTTGTTTACTAACCTGATTCTTGCGAGTGCGTAATTCCTCAAGTTGTTGCGTTAGCTTTCTACGTTTTTCATCTAATTGTAAAAGCTTATCAATATCAACCTGAATATTTTTATGTCGAGCAATTTGTTTCAACTGCTCCTTGTTTTCACGAATGTATTTTATGTCTAGCATATTATTTAGTTAAAAGTTAAAAAGTTTATAAAGTTAAGAGTTGAGATATTTATAAAATATCAAAAATATTATACCCCCAAGGGGAAAAATAGGAAAATATACAATATGAAATGTCCAGTCGATAATTTTCAGTAAGAATTGGGTATTTAGTATTGTTTATTAGGTGTTTTCATATGAACTATTATACTAAATATCACAAAATTTAGCAAAATAACCTTGGCCTTTCGGTCAACTCAAGGTCAACCTGCCATGCGATACTGCATGGCTGTAGAACAACAGGTTGACAAAACCAAAAATGTATGCTATATTGCTCAGTCCTCCTTAAGGGCTTGTTACAGAAAACAGGTTCGTCACGAAACTCTAAAATCCTGTGATAGAATCTTCAAAAATTCATGAGGCAATGTATTAATATTGTTGAAAGAATTTTAGGAGATAATAGCTAAAATTTGAGAATTGCAGTAGAAGCTGTATTCAGTAACAATCCCTATATGGCTGCACCTAAATCTGGAGGAGCCCCATTTGCACAGTGCATTTGGGGCATTTTTATTCAAAATGTACTAAAAAAGGCGCGAAACATTGTTTCGCGCCTTCTTGTGTATCATTTCTAGCTAAATACTTATTAGCGATCAATACTGGCCAAATGAGCAATTCTTTCCTCCCTCTCTCTGTCAGAGCCAAATTTGAACGTGGAGAATGTCGCTGCATTGCGCGCCTGAGTCCTTCTCTCACCACTCAGCTTCCCATCACAATCCTTGCACACTCCAGTCTCACTGACAATTGCAGAAAAAGACTTGCTTTTCCCGCAGTCCCGACAAATTACAACACTCATGATATTACCTCCACTAAATTAACAGCTGTCACTAGAAGAATACAGTATATAACATAAATCTTAAATTGTCAAGTACGTCGTAATGGTTCAATACCTTTGCAATATTAATGAGTTAAATTTTGCCTACTTAGCCACCTGGGGTTGAAAACCCCAGGCTATTTGTATTCTAAACCCCCATAAATGGGGCTAAGTCTCTTCAGGCTACTTTAGTAGCCTTTACAAAACTTAGCCTGGCCCTTTCAGGGCCAGGTGGCTAAATACAATAATTATGAACATTTATATCCTAGAATTAATTACATTTAACTCCACTACAAATGTTGCCAAGCTCTTGACCTTATTTCGGTACGTGATCTCACTTTACTTGTTTCATTACATATATTATAATTGATTTACAATCCTCCTCGCTCTGCCCCGAGCGGAAGGTGTGCTTCGCTACAGCCCTAACCAGACAATCGGTTAGGGCTTTTTTCTAACTAAAAACTCCGTGCTCAACATTGAACCGGAGTTTTTTATTAATAATATTTGTTTAATATTTGTACAATATTTGTGTAATATTTATTCTTTTGGTTTCATCAACGGAAAGAAAACTACATCACGAAGATTATCTTGCTCAGTCAGGATTGTTAAAATTCGATCAATTCCCATTCCCCAACCAGAAATTGGTGGCATGCCGTATTTCATTGAATCTACAAATTCTGGATCACCTTCCATGGTTTCGTCATCACCAGATTTTTTAAGTTTCGCCTGATCCTTGAATCGTTTTTCTTGATCTATTGGGTCAACTAACTCTGAATAAGCTTTGACAATTTCCCAACCACCGACAACCAACTGAAATTGGTCAACGATTTCTGAATCATCATCATTACGTCGCGCCAAGGGCTGTAATTCAATTGGATAATGATATAAAAATACTGGATCAATAATTTTTGGTCGAGAAACTTTTTTGTAAAGGTTATCAATCAAAGTTGCCAGTCCCATATGCTCCATATCATCAACTTGAATCTTCTTCTTTTTCAAATCTTTCACTAAATCTTTTGGGTTCTTATACTTAGCAACGTCTAACCCACAATCTTTCTTTACCAACTCAATAAAGTCCACTCGCTTCCACGGAGTTTTGAAATTAACTTTCCGTTTTTTGCCATCCTTACCGGTAATTTCAAGTTCATGTGGTAAATTTAATTTCTTAAAAATAAATTCAAACATCTTTTCAGTGAATTTTATATTATCTTCAAAATCCCAATAAGCACAATAATGTTCTAAATGAGTATGCTCTGGTAAATGTGATGGGTCAATACCTTCATTCCTGAATGCTTTGCCAATTTCAAAAATTTTATCATAACCACCAATGATCAATTGCTTCAATGGAAGTTCATGTGAGATTCGAAGAAACACATCAATATCTAAACCGTTATTATGGGTCTTGTAAGGTTTGGCATGCGCGCCAGTGGCACTATGCAGTAAAGTCGGAGTCTCAACTTCGAAAAAATCTTCTTGCCAATAAAACTCCCGCAGAGCTCTGATAAATTTACTACGGAGTTGAAAGCGTTGCATGGTTTCCGGATTGGAGATCAAATCCAAGTAACGCTGACGGTATGTTGCTTCCACATCTTTCAGTCCATGCCATTTTTCAGGTAATGGTTTCAAAGCTTTACCAAGAAAGGTCCATTTATTAACAAGGATAGTTAGTTCACCTTTGTGCGTTACAAAAAGCTCACCTTCCACTCCAATAAAATCACCCAGATCAATTATTTTTTGTAATTGTTTATAATCATCCTTACCTAAATCATCTTGCTTGAACGCAATTTGCATGCGACCAGAAAAGTCACTTAAGTGAGCAAAGGTTAATTTGCCCATATCACGAAACATTACTAAACGACCGGCAGTCTTTACTTTTTTGCCCTCCTTCATTTCTTTACATTCAGCCAGAGTCTGTTTCTTGTCAAACTTAGCTGGATAAGGCTCTACTCCCATTGATTGTAGTTTTTCTAATTTTTGCAGGCGAACTGCTTCTTCGTTTTGTTCCATACAATTGATTACTGAATTATACTGATTTACTGAACGTAAATATCAGCAAATCTTATTGAATTTATTTTAAATTTACAACACGTCGTATTTTAACACCTTTATTTGAAAATAAAATTAACAAACCAACTTTTTTTCCAGAAATTCTTAAATAATCATTAATTTGATCGAATTCACTTTTAGCAAGATAACTACCAACCTTCAACTCAACGACAACCCGCCCATCTATAACGAAATCAAATATTCTTCGACCAATTTTTTCTCCTTTATACAAAAGATCTACTCTAACCTGTTCCTTATACCTTATCTTATTAAGTCTAAACTCTTTAGCAAGTGCCAACTGATAATACTTTTCTCTATGCCCACTGCCTAAGCTATTTTAAACTTCAAATGCTGCACCTATTATTTTATCAGTTAATTCCGATTCTGGATAATTTTTGTTTACATTAATACTCATAAATATTCAGCATATCAGTATTATTCAGTACTCACTTACAGAATTATACCTGAATTAGCAAAATTTTGCAAAAAATAAAAAACGTCCCAGATTGCCAGAACGCTTATTGACTTCTACTCCAATGCTTCTTCACTCAGGTACCACACGTACACATAATAAGAACAACTATTCTCTGAATCCCCAATCGCGGTACTTAACTTAAATTTCTTAATGTCAGCTTTATTTCTATTAACAAACTCTTTGGCCAATCTTTGACCAGCATCAAAAGTGTCGTCATAAGTATTACCGTGATCTTTACTGTGTGTTCTGAATACACGTATCTGCCACTCTAGAGGTGTGTCTACTTTTGACATAACGCCTCCTATTTCAACTCTTCTTCAGCAAAATAGGCCAACTGAATATTCATAAAATCGTCGCCGTTGCCGTCCCTTCCATAGGTTATTGGCACTATCTTATAATCAGAACTTCCAATTCCGTGTTTATTCACAAAATCCAGAACAGCTTGCACGCAGCCGTCATTAACTTCAGCGATTCCATCTTTGCTATCTTTATTCGATCGCCAAAATGATTTACGAAACCATTGCCTATACTTGCTTTCACTCATTATTCACCTCCATATCACTTCAAAAGAGTTTATAATAAACCTTAATTTTTGTCAACCATTTTTTATCCAAACAAAAAAACAACTAAACTGCTGTTATGTGTTATGTGATACGTATTATGTAATTACTTAATTTCAATAATTTTGAAAACAATAGTTCCTCGTGGTGCTTCAAATTCAACGGTCTCACCTGGCTTCTTATTCATAAAAGCTTGCCCAATTGGCGACTCATTGGAAATTCTACCAACTGCAGGATCAGCCTCGTTAAACCCCACCACGGTGTATTCTTTTCGATTGCCAGTGGCGTCCTCGGCTATAAAACATGATCCCATCCCAACCTCATCAGTTGAAGTGTTAGGCTCAGAAATAATTGCTATTTTCAAACAACCTTCAATCTCACTGGCACGTGCCATCATTAAACCCTGCTCATCCTTAGCATCATGATACTCGGCATTTTCTGATAAATCCCCCATTTCCTTAGCTTGTTCGATTTTTTCAATAACTGCTGGTAATCTTACTTTTTTTATTTGTTCTAACTCTTTCTCTAGCTTGACTTTACCTTCTTCTGTTAAAATAATGTGGTCTGACATAATACAAATGGGATAAAGGTGACAAAGGAGATAACTTGAGTTCAAATTATCAGCAAAATCACAACTCCACTTTTTTCAAAATAAACACAGATACGTTTATTACCTGATTTAATAAAATTTGATTATATTTAAATTATAGTTCATTTTTGGTTAATATACAACAATATAGTAAATAGTAAAGTGTAAAGAGTAAATAGAATTACATTTTACCTTTTACTCGTTACTTTTTACTTATAATAGTTAAAATACCAATGCATAAACTCATAAGCAATCGGTGCTGCAATCGCACTTCCTTCGCCACCTTCTTCAACCAAAATGGTCACCACAATTTCTGCATCATTATACGGAGCAAATGAAGTAAACCAAGAATGGGGAGTTTTGTCAGTAGCCCACTGAGCAGTTCCAGTTTTAGCAGCGGCGGTGACCGGCAATGAATTTAAAATCTTAGCACTTCCTTGCGTTACGGCCTGCCTTAACCCCTGACGAATTATTTGCAAAGTTTTATCAGCCACAAACTGTTCATTGAGTATTTCTGTTTCGATTTGAACTTCTTTCTTTGCAACCTGATCATAATAACGGTCAATCAATATTGGTTTCAGTAATTTTCCACCATTGGCAAAGACTGCCGTAAAATTTGCTACTTGTAATGGTGTAACTAATAAATCACCCTGACCTATAGCCATATGATAGGTGTCACCAATATACCATTGCTCACTTTTGGCTTTTCTTTTCCACTCTGGATCTGGTAAAAATCCTGGCTTTTCATTGGGCAAACTTATATTTGTTAATTTATTTAAGCCAAACATTTCAGCAACTTGCTTGATTTGCCGAACGCCCATGCCCTCAAACTCACCATAACCACCACCAATGATATAGAAAAAGGTATTAACCGAATCAGCCAGTGCTTTTCGAACATTAGTAATACCATGACCACCAGCCTTCCAATCAGGGAAAAACCACTCGCCTATTCTAATTCCACCGGCACTCAAAAAGGAAGTATTTTCATTTATGACACCTTCTTCCAATGCACCTGCGGCCACGACCGGTTTAATTGTCGACCCAGATGGGTATTCACCACTAATTACCCTATTAAAAAGTGGGTTGTCCTTATTGTTAATCAAATAAGCAAACTCTTTGGAACTAATTCCCTCAGCAAATGAATTATTATTAAAACCAGGAAGACTAAGCAAGCTGTAAATTTTTCCAGTTTGAGGATTCATTACGACAGCAGCGGCTTTATTGGTTTTTAACTTTACTAAATATTTTTCAATTATTTCTTGTAATTTGGCTTGCATCGTCAAATCAATAGCTAAAAATAAATTATCACCCTTAACCATTTCTTCTCTAGCAATAATTTTTATAGCTTTTCCGCTGGAATCAACTTCAATCTGTTCTCGACCATATTGTCCACGAAGTTGGTTTTCAAAAGATCCTTCTATTCCAGTTTTTCCGATGGAATCATTTAACAAATAACCCTGTGAATATAACTTTGAAAATTCTTCAGGATTAATCTTACCAGGATAACCCAAAATATGTGCTAAACTACTTACTGATTGATTGTTTTTTTTGTCCAAATATTGACGTCGAGCTGCAACTTCAATGTCCACTCCGGGATGATTAGTACTCTGTATACGCATGGTAACAGCTTTTTCATAGGTCAAGCCATCAATTAACATCACTGGCTCAAAGTATTCTTTAACAGTTGCTTTTGTCTTCAAAACTTTTTCTAACTTTTCCTGATAATCAGGGTCTTCAATATTTTGTTTCAACCACGTCAACGTTTCCTCCTGATTCTTATCCGTTTCCAATTTTAAATCATACATGATTATGTAGACTGCAAAGTTAGGCACATTTTTTACCAGCTCTTGACCATTCAAATCATAAATTATTCCACGTGGAGCTGGCAAATTAATAACTCTAAGGCGATTTTGCTCAGCTAGGCCGTGATAATACTCACCACGTACTACCTGCAAAAAGAATGACTGCAAAAACAAAATAAAAAAACAGGCAAGAACAAACATCAAAAACCAAACCAGTTTTTTATTACTCAAACTTAAGCCCAAGTAATTCTTGCCTGTACGCGCTAATTCATCTTCTGAAAAATCGATATAAGCCTCTTCAACCCAAGCTGTCCTTTTTCTTTTTTTGGAATTTTCATCATTTATATTTAAACCTCCACCCAAAAACAAAAAACCGTCTTCAGGCAGGTTACTTTTATTGTGCTTTTTTCTGAAAAATAAACGCCAACGCATATTTATTGTTTGGTAGTATCTATAAAGACAGCCTTAAACCTTCGGCTAAATAAGTTAAACACTGCAAATAACAAAACAGAAAGAACTAAATTAAACAAAATTTGCCAGAGTAAATCATTTATAGAATTTACAGTTAAATGATTAATCAAAGAATAGTCCTTGACCTTTATCAGGTAATTGACAGCCGTGTACATGTAGAGAAAAGCATTATAAACAATCGTGGAAATTACAGTCAGCCCAACTAGCGTATAAAGAGATTTATTAGTAAGAAAATGTACAAATATCTTGTAGGCGACATACATTGTTAATAATAAACTAACCAGTAAAGCCCCAAAAGGCAAAGCAGAATATAAATCCAAAATTACACCTAGTATAAATGCGTAGGTAGTCCCAATTGAAAACCGACCCACCATTGAAATAAAAATCAATACTACTATCAAAACATTAATCTTGCCTAAGTTTGCAGGAAAGAGCGCTACCATTCCTAGCTGTAGACCCGCCAATAATAAAATAAAAAAAGTGTGTTTGATTAGCTTAATCATCGTCTTGATTATATTTCAAAATATTTACTATATTGATTTTATTGAAATCAACCATGGAGGCCAAAGCGGCCTCCTGAAACAACTCTTCTGGCTCATTAACAATACTCTTGATCTGACCAATTACAATATTTCCCGGCACTTTTTGTTCTAAACCTGAAGTTACTATTATATCGCCCTCTTTTATCATCTCAGTCTGTGGGATTAAACGCATTTTTATTCCCAAGCCAAACTCACCCTCTACCACCCCTATTGTTCGTGATTTATTCTGGATCCTCGCAGCTACCTTTGACAAATCATCATTAATTAACAAAACAATAGAACTATTTTTATTGACTTTGATAATTTTGCCAATCAACATATTTTGTTCTGCTAAAACAGGCTGCCCTACCTCAATTCCGACCTTACTTCCAACATCAAGGATCAAGGCATTTTGTGAACCGTCGGCACTTTGACCAATCACTCTAGCGATTTCAAACAAATATTGATTTTTGTCTACAAACTGCATTTGTTCACGCAAAAATTGATTTTCTTCTTGTTCAGACACACATCTACTTTTTTCGTTAATCAGCATTGCTAATTGATCCTTCAAATCCTTATTCTCTTGGACCAAAGCTTGTTTAGACCTAAAATTCAAATAATTATCCCCCACCCAATAAGAGATTTGGTAAACTGATCTTAATACTGGTTTAGTAGCTGACACAGCCAAATTTTCAATTGGTCTTAGAACTTTTATGTAATGTAAAAAAAACAGCAGTAGAACAATTACCACTGAAACAATAATTAATTTTGTTGATTTTCTATTTAACATTACCATGAAAACACCAGAACACGAGAACACTAGAACACCTATAGCAATTGCTTTAATGCTTTAATATTTTAATGCTTTAATGTTTTTATCAAATTACCTCACCATTTTCTCCTCATTCGCTGAAGGTAATAAAACTTGTTCCAATAATTTTTCATCATCCAAAAGTAAATTAATACCTCGAATTGTGCAGGTTGTTGGATCATCGGCTATTCTCACTGGAATTTCAGTTTCTTTACTAATAGTTTTTTCAATTCCGCGGAGCAACGATCCACCGCCACAAAGAATAATTCCTCTTTCATAAATATCAGCGACTAATTCTGGTGGAGTTATTTCCAAAACACTTTTAATTGAATCCACCACCTGGTTAACCGTTGAGGCCAATGCCTCCCTCACCTGATAATCGTTGATCATAATCTCCCTTGGCAAACCTGTGATTAAATCCCGCCCTCTCATTTCGATAGAAATTGATTCTCCTTGTTCATGAGAAGATCCAACTTTTATTTTTATTTGCTCAGCAATCTTTTCACCAATTAACAAATTAAAGTGATCTCGAGCATATTGAATAATATTTTTACTTAAATCTTCACCAGCTATTTTTAATGATTTCCAAATAACTACGCCGTGTAATGAGATAACTGCAATCTCAGTTTTACCACCACCCATATTTATCAACATACTACCCGAAGCATCCTGAACCGGCAGACGTGCACCAATAGCGGCGGCCATTATTTCTTCAACCAAGAAAACTTTTCCCGCTCCTGCACCCAGAGCTGCATCTTCGACAGCCTTTTTTTCTACCTCGGTAACGTCCAGAGGGATGCCAATAATCACACTAGGCCTAGCTGTAAAATTAAGATTCTCTTGGAAAATTTTGTCAAAAAAATACTTTAGCATTTTTTCAGTTACTTCAAAATCAGAAATAACCCCTCGAACCAAGGGATATGCCAAAGTAATATATGCTGGGTTTTTGCCAACCATCTTGCGAGCATCTTCGCCCACTGCGATAATCTGATCCAAACGATTATTCACAGCTACAATTGATGGTTCACGAATAATTATTCCTTTATCCTGCAAACACAAAATTGTATTAGCTGTGCCTAAATCAATCCCAATCTTTTTTGAAAACCTATTTAAGAATTTTCTAAACATAAACTAACTCCCTGCCCTCCTATGTCAACTTTTTAACAATTTGATTAAGTTTAATCAATTCCATTTTTTCTTGATTTCGTTGCTTGAATTCTATGCTTTCTTGGGCCAAGGTTTTTTCACTAACCACAATTCTATATGGCATACCAAGTAAATCGCTATCATTCAATTTCACGCCAGCTGATTCCTCTCTATCATCATATAAAACCTCAATTCCAGCCTGCTGCAACTCATCATAGAGTTTGTCACTAACAGCCTTAATTTTAGCGTCTTTTCCAAGGAAAAGCAAATGCACCTTGAATGGAGCAATAGACTCAGGCCAAATCATACCTTTGTCGTCATGGTGAACCTCAATTACAGACCCCATAACCCTAGATGGCCCAATACCATAACAACCCATGATCACTGGTTGTTCCTTGCCATCTTTATCAGTATATTTAAAATTAAAAGCAGTACTGTATTTGGTTTTTAATGGAAAAATATTTCCAACCTCAATGGCCTTGGCCTCTAAAATTTGACCACCACATTTAGGACATTTATCGCCAATTTTAACTTCGCAAATTTCATCATTCTGTGCAAAGTCACATTTATCGCAGTAAAAAACTGTATCTTCTCCGCTATCAGTAAAAACCTGAAACTCATGTGAGTATTTAGAAAAGTCGCCACCTGAAGCCTCCACTATTTTAGCGTTCAAACCACAACGTTTGAATACATTCAAATATGCTCCTTTGGATTTTTCATAGTATTGCCACATGTCCTCCTCATTAAGATGAAAACTGTATAAATCTTTCATGCTAAATTCTAAACCACGCAATATTCCTGATTTAGCTCTAGGTTCATTGCGGAACTTATCCTGAATTTGATAAACAGCCACAGGCAAGTCCTTATATGATTTAACAAACTTTTGTACCAATGGAGTAACCACTTCTTCGTGGGTCCAGCCTAAACCATAGTCCTTTTCACTACGACCCTTAAGCTGAAACATTACCTCAGGACCTGGACTTTCCCAACGTCCAGTTTTTTGCCAGATTTCCTTTGGTGTTAATGCCGGCATTAATATTTCCTGACCATCAATGACCTCCATTTCTTCCCTAACAATCTTTTTCACTTTATCCAAAACCCTCAATCCCAATGGTAAATATGAATAAACTCCGGCCATTAATTTATCTACAAAACCAGCTCTAATTAATAAGCTTGCATTGGTACTGACTTCATCTTTTGGTAATTCCTTAATTGTTTTGGTGAATAGTTTTGATTGACGCATAATGTTAGTAGATTCAAGTTGATAGATTCAAGTGAACAATTACCAAAATCTTTAATCTTAAATCATTAATCTGTAATCTAATTGAGTTTTTTATATGAAATGAAAAATAATTCAATAACCGTAGTGAAAGAAATTACAATCAACATCAACCACCAGGTCAAATATCTTTGACTTTGTAAAATCAAAGCCATGATGATTATAAAAGTAAATAATATTGCTTGCCTTGAAGCTAGGCTAATACTCTTTTGCGGGACTTCATCTTTTTTTAGTAATTTAATTCTGACCCAAATACCGAACAACGACAGCAAAGATCCCAAGGAAAAAGCTAAACTAATGTAAAATAAAAACAAACCTAATATCCCAGCTTCAAATGGATTTATAAAAATTAAAACCAAAATCCAGGCTGCCCAACAGATAGCACAGCAAACTGATAAAATGATTGAATACCTAGTTATGGTCATATTGCCTATATCAATTTTAGCATTAATATACTGGTCTTTCAATAGAGGTTTGTACAATTTTCAGCTTTTTTACTATTTGACCACCAAATTTCTTGTTGATAGCCTCAATTATTGAATTTTTCTTAAAATTTAGTTCCTGAGCAATAATTGAATTAGCAGTCTCAACTTTCAAGATCTGACTCTTCAATGAAATAACTCTAACCAGCTCGTGCCCCTTTTTTCCCCAAAATTCACGCATTAAACCATTGGCAAACTCAACAACCATACCGGACATTATTTGTTTAGCCAGTGGTTTTTTCTTAAATCTAGAAAGTAATATTTTTTGTAGTGAATCCGCCATAAATTTCAATTACGTAGACTAATTTTGTCTAAATTTACTTAACGACTATTGACAAAATATATAATCTATGCTATAATACTAAGATTTGATGATTGAAAAATAACTTTCCCTTAAGGAGGATACCATGAGAAAGTTCATCAATTTGTTTGTGATTTTAGGAATAATTATGTTTGCCAGCAACGTGCAAGCAAAAGATGTGGATATGTCAAACTTTGACATGCGCGTGCGATTCAGCCGTGCAATAGAGTCCTGGGCGTTTCACAACTTCGATGTCCTGTTCGAGGCCAATGCATTTATCACTGACTACCAGACGATGAATGCCATGTTTGGTCTGTTGTACCACGTCGATCGGAACAGTAAACTGGTTCTGATGATTGGTCAACAGTTGGGCGCAGGCGTGAGCAGCAACAATGTAGCTCTGACCGGTCGCTGGCATCAACGTGTAAGTCGGGTTGTAGGTTTCAAGTTGGAGGCGGATCTTTTCATTCCCATCCAGGCCAACAATGCCGAGAGCCAACCCACGGTCGGCTTCAGAACCTACGAGTCACTTGACTTTATGATCGAGCGCAGGATGTTCATCTCGCTCGGACTGGAACAGGAAAAGCTGGACAACTTCCGATATCGGTTCGGACCCAGTTTCACCTGGCAGTGGCTTCGAGTTTGGGCCGGATACCTTCATCAGGAAGAATCCGGTACAAAGCAAAGTTCCACAAATCAGCCAACGCCGGTGAACGCACAACCTCGCTGTACTGACTGCGACTGCGGAGATATGTTCTTCGCCTCAGTAGCGCTAACCTTCTAATTTCTGACCGCAACGGTCAAGAAAAACTCTTCAATGCATCTATTGGGGAGTTTTTTTGTCCATTAAAACATAAAAACATGAAAGCATTAAAGCAATTACAGTAAATGTTCTGATGTTTTTATGTTTCAATGTAATTCAGCTTCTTAAACACTGCCACTAAAATATTCTCCAAAAATTGATCTCGGGTATGAATATCAATGTCCTTATCTACACCTTCATCTTTTTCCATATAACGCCACATTTTCTTTTTCTTATCCCACAAATCAGTATTCTTCATCCGACACCAATCTATTTCACCCTCGTCTGGATCTTCAACTAACCCATGGGCCAAGCTTCCTAGAAGCTGCACCCTTGATACGTAGGAATCAGCCTCATCTGACAATTGATCATTCCACATACCCTCCGCTTCTTGGTAACTGACTTTTTTCAAGTCACGATAAACCTGCTCAGCTTTTTCTTGATTACCTAAAAAATATTCAACTATAACTTGAAGTAAATAGTTTTCAGTCATTTGACTTGAATCTTCACCAAATTCACCTACTCTATTCATCCAAACTTCTGCCTCAACGTCATATAACTCGCTTTGCTGTATCTCACTATAAAAATCCTTAGCTCTTGCCATCTGTCCATCAAACACAAATGCCAGGACGCCATAAAGCTGTGAATTACAATAAAAATTTTCTGGTCCATCAAATCTATGTTTATATAAACCATCACTCTTGCACCTAATATCAATTAAGTGCAGAAAGCTATCCGTAAAACGCTCTTGCGGCTTAATTAAATTCATATTAATTGCAGATAAAAACTGTGTAGCTGAAGTTACCCGACTGACACCTGATTCAGATTCAACGAAATCATCCCATAATCCGGTATCGCCATAAGCCGTTGTTTTAAATAACCTACCTGTATTTTCTTTGACTTCCTCTGATGGCCCGCTTCGTAGCTTTTCTAATAATTCATTTGGCTTCATCAACGGAAAAAATTCCTTAGTTTCAATAAAATTAACGATTTGTTCTTTTTTTGTTATATAGTCCCGCATTACCTGAAGTGCCTCCTTACTTCCCGCTTCCGCCTTCGCCTTAAGCTCAGCAAAACCTAAACCGCCTGAAATCACTTCTAACTCAGACATTAATTTATCAAAATGACGTTGCTGAACTTCAGTGAAGCTAGCGTGGAGTGCTTTTTCTTGTAATTCGGATTCAATTTTCATAAACCAACTTTATAATTCAATTTATTCAGGAAAATATAGCATATAATTATGTTTTCTTGAAGATAGCTCCCCAGTCTGTAATTCTGCTTCGACATGTACCCTTACTTGCTCAGGCTCATTATTAATATGCTCGACTGCTGTTATGCTTATTGATGTGACTTCTTCTTTATCAAGCAAAGATTGCAATCGACTACCGACAATGTTTTCTGGATTCCTCTTACTCTTATCAAGTTGATAATGTTTATGCAATTCTAATCCAAAAATCGACTTAACAGCCAACGTAGTGATAAAACCGTTCAAAACTTGTTGAACATGATCAGTCTTAATTAATTGATCTGAAAAAAGCCAAAGCGGAGTATTGTCAAGCATTTTTACTTTATAGAGTAATCCACGACTATCCTCTTGGGTAACTTCTTCAACTTCACACATCTTCCCATGGTATGGTTTACCTGGATGCCAAACCATCCCCTCATCACCAACACCAATAAAATATGACTTCCACTCTAAATTAGTCCCTAAAGGTATTTCTTTAGTTTCAATGAATTCAACAATCTTTTCTTTCTTAGCGATATAATCACGCATTACTTGAAGCGCCTCTTTATCCCCTGCTTCTGCCTTTGCCTTAAGCTCAGCAAACCCAAAACCATCTGAGATTACTTCCAACTCAGACATTAATTTATCAAAATGACGTTGCTGAACTTCGGTGAAGCTAGCATGAAGTGCGCGTTCTTGTATTTGCTCTAGTGATTTCATTTTATAATAGTTAATTTTTTATTTTTAATTTCTCGAAAATCGCAGTTAAAATAATATCCATTAACTCATCCGAAGTATTATAACCTTTTACACTGTTCTCTGTAGCTCGCCAACAACCAGACTCAGGCTCAACCCAACGTGGGTCTTTTTTTAATTCCTGCCATTTTTCTTTTGCCTCATAGGGACTACCCAAAATGGCTTCAGCCATGATACCCATTAGTTGATCAGTTGAAGTTCTCTCTACCTCTTCATCGTGATGATGGTAATTAGACTGTTTCCAACCAAGTTTTGGATCATAATATTCCTGTTTAAGATTTCCAAATCCCTGTCGAGCTTCTTCTTCCTGACCAAGAAAAAAGTTTACTAATTGATACAAAAGTTGATCTTTAGAATACAAACTTAAATCAGTAAAGTTTAATGTTTTATTTTGAGTTGTATCTGGGGTCACACTAGTAAACCATGAATCAAACTCTTCCATATAAAACTTAAGTTTCTTTAAATCTGACAAGCGCTGACCAGCAGTATCAGCAAGATCATTTTTGGGCTGGATCAAAACCATCAAAATACTCAAAAATTGCCCTTCAGCATCATACTCTTCAACCCCAAGACTCAGATCGGCACAATTATATAGCCTGTTTTCTCGGTTATACATTTTACTTTCCCACGGCTGTGTTATTGAAGTTTGTATGTCACCTGTCAATTGGCCTGCCAATTCAAGAAGAACACAATTCCTATGGGTCACTGCATTACCTACCCCACCAAGTTTTTGGGTTAACATTTGCTTTTGCTTATCAAAGGCTGAAGTATATAACAATACTTGTAATTTTTCTTTGGCTTTTTCAGCTGTGCCTTCATTTAAAATATTTCGCATAGTTTCAGCGTCTATATATGGCATTCGCTTGGTTTCAATAAACTCCACAATTTTTTCTTTCTTTGTAATGTAATCCCGCATAATTTGAAGTGCTTCTTTACTACCCAACTCAGCCTTTGCTTTAAGATCAGCAAATCCTAAACCACCTGAAATCACTTCTAATTCAGACATTAATTTGTCAAAATGTTGTTGCTGAGCCCTATTAAAGTCAACCTTTAGTGCACTTTCCTGAATTTGTTCTAATGTTTTCATGTTTTACAATTTTCGAAATTCACAAATATCTTTAAAGTCACAATGCCCACAAATGTGTTGACTGGGTTTAGGATCAAAATTTTGCTTTTTAATTTGTTCAATATTATCCAAAAACCTTTGTTTGAGTTTTTCCTTGTCTTTAGAGTTGCCAAGAAAAGAGACTTGGCTGTCATCATCAAGAAAATAATAGGTTAATTTTTCTAACTTTATATTCAAAACTTCTTCAGCTGCAATCTGATAGAACATTAGCTGGCGTCGGTCCTCTGTGGATAATTTTTCTTTAACTTGCCCAGTTTTGTAATCAATAATTTCAAACTGCCCTTTTTCTAATTCATCCACTCGGTCAATACGCCCAACAAAGGTGTATTCCCCAATCTTCAATCGGAACGACTGTTCCAATAATTTAACTTTTGGTTTGTTTTTTTCAAAACCTTGGTGGAAGTTTTTTAATAAATCTTTGCCTTTTTCTAAATACTCCTCTTTTTGTTTTGCATTAACATACCAATCATCCTGCCAGTTTTCATTATAAACTTCATATAACCTTTCTAACGACAATAATCTATTTTGGTTTGCTGGTTCGCGAGACATCCCTGTCTCGCTCCCTCCTACCGCAAATATATCTTGTTGGGTATGCAGTCCAACCGTAAAACATTCTTCCAAAAATTTTTGTAAAGTATTGTGAATAGTTGAACCAAATGAAAAATAGTGATTACCAAAGGTTGGAATTTTTAAAACATTGGCAAACTTGTACTTCAAAGGACAAGTTTCATAAGTCTGCATTTGTGAATAACTAAAATTGCGCGGTAGCTGATATTCAAAAGCCTTAGAGTCATCCTTTTGTACTCGCTCAACTGTAGGCTCAGCTTTTCCAGATTCTTCAGGTTTATTATACCCTAATTCTGTTAAAAAGCGAGACAATTTCTTTTTTCGTGCTCCACCATAGTCATCAGCTGAAGTGAAGAACAATCCCCTTTTTGCTCTGGTCATTGCTACATAAAATAATCTCCGTTCTTCCTCTAAATGAAAATCACCTTCTGAGGAGTCTTCTTTTATCAAAGAATCTGGAATTTCAATTACCTCTTTACGCTGATCGGTCGGAAATTTTCGATCAACCAAACAAGAAACGAACACATAATCAAATTCTAAACCCTTGGCACTGTGAATTGTCATAATACGCACCATGTCCGGACCAGTTTCCACGTCAAACGCCAATTTCCCACTTTCGCCCGATTGCATTTCCATATTCAAAAGCTCCATTAAGTCACTAAGCCTCGGATCCTCATACGACATTTCCACTTCTTGAATTTTCTTGAAAAATTGTTGAACAAAATCTAGCGTTTCTTTTGCTTTTGCTGGTTCCAAATCATTCAAATACTCCAAATAACCTGAGCCGTACAAAAAACTTAATAAAACTTCAGTCGGTTTTTTATTTTGTGCTAACTGAGTATCTTTTTCAACTTGAACTAAAATATTGTTAATTGACTTCAAAGTTTGTTCAGTTAAGCCTGGAACTGTTGAAGCCTGCTTTAATGATTCGAATATAGATATTGATTTTCTCTTAGCTAAATGAACCAATTTAACAATTTGTTCAGGCTCAATATTTAGAAATGGCAAGTTTAGAATTCGATAAACTGCCGCGCTCTCATGATAATTATCCAGCAACTTGAAATAATTAATAATATCAACCACAACTGATTTATTGTACAACCCTCGCATAGCCAGGAATTGGTACGGAATTTGAGCTTGTTCTAAATAATTAATAAAAATATTGGCGCTATCATTAGCCCTAACTAAAATTGCTATATCTGACCACTCCGCTTGCTGATCTTGTTTTAATTTTATTATTTTTTGAATTACTGCCTTTGCCTCTTCCTCAACAGACGACAAATGATAGTGAACAACCTCGCCTTTTTCAGAAACGTTAGATTTTAATTTTTTATCAATACCTAATTTTTCCTCCAATCGATATGGATTGTTTTGTAAAATAAAATTGTAGGCTAAATCTAGAATTTCCTGTGTAGATCGATAGTTTTCTATTAATACAACTTCTTTAGCCGTTGGGTAATCTTTTTTGAACTGCATTATATTAGAAATCGAAGCTCCACGAAACTTGTAAATGCTCTGATCATCATCTCCTACAACTGTGATATTGTTTTTGGGTGTGGCCAAAAGTTTAATTAACTCGTATTGAACAAAGTTTGTATCCTGAAACTCGTCAACCAAAATGTGTTTGAACTGTTGACGATATTTAGCCAAAATTAATGGGCGCTTTTTAAATAATTGAATTGTATAATTTATTAAATCAGCGAAATCCAAGCTCTCATTATCAATTAAAATTTGCTGATAAGTCTGATAGGCATTGGCAATTTCCTCAATTCGAAGAATTTCTTGTTTTAATATTTCTTTTTGATTAGCTTCGTCAACCTTACTGAAATCTATTTTGTTTACGAAATCGTGAACATCATCATTTAACTTGATTTCCTGTGCATATTTTAAATAATTTTCAGGATAAATACCTTCATCCTTGCAACGAGAGAAATGCTTTAACAGTGCGTGGATAAACTTGGTTGGATTACCTAACGGCTGATAATATTCTAATTTGAACTTGTCCAAATTTTTCCTCACCAAGAGCCAGGCCTCCGTCCCATCCACGAGTTTGTAATTATTTGGCAAACCAATATCCAGAGCATGCCGTTTCAAAATTTTGTCACAAAAAGCATGAAAAGTTGAAATCCACAAATCAACATAACCATATGGAAGCATTTGATCCACGCGCTCTTCCATTTCCTGCGCAGATTTTTCAGTAAAAGTTAAAGCTAATACTTCATCAACATTAGCATTTTTTTCAGTAATCAAATATGCAATTCTGGCAGTTACAACCCGAGTCTTCCCCGTACCAGCTCCAGCCACAATCAACTGAGGTCCATCTTCGTGAATAATGGCTTGCTTTTGTTGTTCATTTGATTCAGAAATTAGACTCATATGTGTATATATTAGCACAAAAAAGACCCGTCAGACAAGAGACCCAAATCAGGTATCTTTACATGCTCCTGTCTCTCCTAGGCCACCTTGAGACTTGACATTACTTGAAATAATTGCTAATCTATTGAAATCAAGATTGTACACATTGACACCAAAAACCATAAATGATATTTTAGAAAAGTATTTGTACAGCTAGTTCATTTAAACTCTTAGTGTGAGGAGATCAAATGTCGAGATTCTCTGATGGCCGTTTTTGCACTCAGCCCAATGGGCAAGGAGGAACATGCAATGCGTTAATGGAGGAAAAATCAGTTTTTTGGCGTTGTCCTAAAGGGCATGATATAGTTTTCATGGAAAGTGAAGAGATAAAGGAAAAACTTGCTCGTGAACAAGTACGTTCAGAGCATGGTGGTAAAATTGCTTTTCGTAGTGCTTTATCAATGGACGGAAAAGAACTCTTTGCTAGACCAAACACACGCGGTGGTGCAAAATAAGCTCATCAATGGCTCAGGAGTAAACAGTGAGCAAAATATTTGAACAAGGGAACTTTTGTCCAGAGTGTGCTCAACATGGACAGTACAAACTGATGCAGAAAGGCATAGTTGTTCTACGTTGTCCTGCTTGCCAACATGCCATGCCACTGCCTAAAGCAGAAATAAAACAACTCTCGGATCAAGCAGAACTTGAACTAGTTAGAGAAGAACGAATGAAACGAGCGATTATTAGACCAGACATCGGGGAAATTTCCTCCCGCTTTAATGGCCGAAACCCAAGACCGACCGATTCAATGACTACAGAGATGAAGAAAACAGGTTGCAAAACAAGATAGAAATACAAAACGCGGTTCGCACCTGAACCCCGTTTTTTTTATTTGAACTTTCTAAAGTTATCTAATTTTGCCCTCTTATAATGCCGATTTAATACTCTTCAAAGCTTCGGGAAACAATGGAACAAATACCGAACCAATTACTAACAACACACTCGCCACGCTAGAAATTGACATTTGCCATAATAACCAATCATTAAGCGGATATTTAAGTAAGAAATGTAAAATCACTGACAAAACAAAGATTCCTTCAACTAGACCTAGAATTAATCCCAGTAATTTATCAAAACTTGACACAAACGGCAGTATAGTAATAATTCTAAAAATCTTTCCAAACACCCAAAACATTAAACTGACTATTTTTATAGAAACGGAAAATATCAAGATAAAAGCTATCACTTTAGAAAAATTCGAATCACCAAACCAAGTAGCTACTACAGGAAAATAACGACTAGCAATAATAACTGCTACGATTATTCCAATAATAGAACCGAGAGATTCTAGAAATCCTTTTTTGAAGCCCAGCAATCCAATAACTAAGATCAAGCCTAATAAAATGTAATCTAGTGAGACCATATATGAATAATATCTAATATCCAATACCAAATATCCAATAATTTATTTTCACCTAGAGAAATTATACCATATTTTTTAAAACAAAAAAACGTCCAGATAAATTTTTATCCAGACGTTATGTTTTTTACAAACGGCGTCGTCGCCCACTGGTATTTGACTGCCAGTAAGGATCAACGGTAACTGTTGAGGTCTCATCTTCGACTAATACTTCAGACTCAAACTCATCTTCTTCGATTGCTACTTCGACCTCGTCCGCATCAACAAGGATCATACTTTCGATTTCATCAATGATAACATCCTCATCATCAAGAATAATAGGATCTAGCACTTCGACTTCATCCGCATCAACAAGGATAACACCCGCGTCATCATCGTAATCAAGAATAATCTCATCGGGATTTGGTCCGACTTCAATTTCACTTGGATGATCGTCAGTTGTGTCAACCATGACACCTTCATCTTCTTCAGGCTCAGGCGTAACTTCAGGCGCCTCAGCTCTGTTAGCCTTGGCGCCTTGGCTAAAATCCGGCGGTCCACCGTGGGCAGTCACCCCAATTGAAGTGTCTTCAGTAAAGTCAACCACCCTCCAACGTTCGCCATCAAACACGGCCAGCTTGACCCAGACAGTCAATTTGGGATGCTTGCGCTTGATGTTAGCAACAGCTTTTTCCAGATCAGCTTTGTAAGCTTTACGCTCAGCTGCTCGATCTCTGAACTTTTGAGTTCCACCATAAGCGCCACAATCATCATGAGCAACCAAGTAAACCTCAGTTACTCCATGTAGATCAACTGACAAGTTTACCATCTTCATGGTACTGTCACGAGTTATTACATCGGCCAACATTTTCTGTCCACCAGGAATTGTGACTACATCACAATCGTCCCGTAGTCCATTATCAATCATGAACTTGTGAACAGCACCTTGGATCCTAAAATCCATACATGTAACCAATAAAGAAGCACAGTTATGCGACATTTTTTCCCTCCTGTGTAAAGAACTTGACTGATTGTAAAGTTTAGCACATATTATAATATTGTCAAGTACTATTGCAAAATAACTCAAAAAAGCCCCTTTAGGGGCTTTTAACGTTTATCTTAAAGTTCCTTGATCTCAATTTCTTCATCTTCATTAAAAACAACTAGCATTTTACGTACAGCGATATCTGGATATTTTTTCTTTACTATTTCTTCTGCCGTTGTCATATCTTCGTCATATTTTGCTTTTTCAGATTCATCATCGTCAAAACTATCACTTCCACCATAGGCACCACAATCCTGATGCGCCATAAATATAACTGTATTTATACCGTGGAGTTTTACTGAAAGTTCAATTTGTTTCAAAACTGTAGCACGAGTATCTTCATCCAATAATGCTTTTTGTGCACCAGCAATAGATACTAAATCATAATCTTTTGTTAATCCGTTCTCATTTACCCAACAACAAATAGCTTTATGAAATCGAAAATCCATGCAGGTAATTAAAAGATTGTTGCAATTGTGTGACATAATTTGAATTTAAAATTATTATTATTAACCTTTATGTTCATAATCTTTAATATTTATTCCCCGCTGTTCAATGCGTCGTAAATGCTTACGACCGACTCTAATTCGAGCCAGCTCTTTTTCTATTTGTGCAGTCAGGGCTGCAAACTCTCGAGAGTCAACTGCTTTTTGTTCTCTCAAATCTGTTGCTCTCTGCATAGCAACTTTAGCTCTTTCTAAATCAATTTCCTCTGATCGCTCTGCTCTGTCTGCTAAAACTACAACTTTAGTTGACAATACTTCAAGAAAACCTCCAGCAACTGACACCGTTGTTTCACCTTCTCCCTTCCTAATAATAATTTCACCAGCTTTTAAAATAGAAATTAGCGGAATATGATTTGGCAAAATTGTAATTTCACCCATTTCTGTAGGAACAGTAACCGAATCAACGTCGTCTTTGTAAACGACTTTTTCTGGTGTAGCAATTTTAAAATTAATTTTCATGTGTTTTTTATTTTTCTACTTCGTCAATTGAACCTTTCATGTAGAATTGTTGCTCTGGTTTATCATCATGCTTACCTTCCAAGATTTCTTTAAAACCACGGATAGTATCTTTCAACGAAACATATTTCCCTTCCATTCCGGTAAATGTTTCAGCTACAAAAAACGGTTGTGATAAGTATTTTTGTACCTTCCGCGCACGAGCAACAAGCACTTTGTCTTCTTCTGATAACTCGTCAACTCCAAGGATTGCAATTATATCTTGTAAATCCTTATATCTTTGTAAAACTCTTTGAACTTCGCGTGCTACTTGATAATGTTCCTCTCCAACAATATTCGGATCTAAAATACTTGACGTAGAATCAAGCGGGTCCACAGCTGGATAAATTCCAAGTTCTGCTAAACTTCTCGCCAACACAACAGTAGAATCCAAATGTGCAAACGTAGTCGCTGGCGCAGGATCTGTTAGATCATCCGCTGGCACATAAACGGCTTGCACTGAAGTGATTGACCCCTTATTTGTAGAAGTAATTCTTTCCTGCATCAAACCCATTTCAGTTGCTAAGGTTGGTTGGTATCCAACGGCTGATGGCATACGCCCCAGCAAGGCAGAAACTTCTGATCCAGCCTGAGTAAACCGGAAAATATTATCAACAAATAACAAAACGTCCTGATTTTGATCACGAAAATACTCAGCCATTGTTAAACCAGTTAAACCAACACGAGCACGAGCGCCAGGTGGTTCATTCATCTGACCAAAAACCAATGTTGTTTTATCCAAAACTCCAGAGTCCTTCATTTCATGATATAGATCATTTCCTTCCCGAGTTCTCTCTCCCACTCCAGCAAAAACTGACTTCCCACCATGCTCCTGAGCAATGCTACGAATTAATTCCATAATCACGACAGTTTTTCCAACTCCAGCGCCACCAAACAAACCGATCTTACCACCCTTTACAAAGGGACAAATCAAATCAATTACTTTGATACCTGTTTCAAAAATCTCAATTTTGGTTGACTGTTCACTAAATTCTGGGGCTTTGCGATGAATAGGATAAGTTTGTTTTACTTTTACTTTTTCCTTCCCATCTATAACATTACCTAAAACGTCAAACATCCTACCTAAAGTTTCATCACCAACTGGCACACTGATTGGGGAGCCAAGATCAATAGCTTCTTGTCCACGCTTCAGTCCATCAGTTGAGTCCATAGCCACCGTTCTCACCTGTTTATCGCCCAAATGCTGTTGTACTTCTAAGGTCAACTTTTTATCTTTAATTTTGGTTTCCAACGCGTGATAAATTGAAGGCAATTCATCAGTGAATTCAACATCCACAACTGGACCAATAACTTGTTTAATAATTCCTTTGTTCATATTTGTTTATTAGATTAAAGATTTATAATTATATAATTACACAAAATTAATTTTCAATTTAAGACTTTGACGCCGCAGCCCCAGAACTAATCTCGGCGATCTCCTGAGTAATGGCAGCTTGTCTGGCTTGATTAAAAGACAAAGTCAAATCACTAATCATATCCTCTGCAGCATCAGAGGCATTTTTCATCGCCATCATTCGAGCACTATGCTCTGAAGCTTCTGACTCCAAAACAGCTTGATAAACCTGTACTTCAATTAAACGTGGGAGTAACTGTTCCAATACTTTCTCTGCGCTTGGTTCAAAAAGATATTCATAACTGTACTTGCCTTTAATTAAATATCTTTTTCTTTTTTCGTCAATAAACTGTTTTCTGGTTCCAACACCAGCACCTTCACTTTTACCTACAACACCTAAATACTCATCTGGTTCTGACTCAATTGGCAAAAGCTGTTTTACTCGTACTGTTTGTTTCATACTTGACTCAAAATCTGTAAAAGCCACAAACACTTTATCATACTTGCCACTACTAAAATCTTTTATGGCAATTGAAGCAACCGGCGCCACCTCATCAGCGGTTAAAGTTAAATCTTGCTTTTGGAAATCTGCCACGATATTATATCCAGCGCTTTTAATTATATCCCTTGGTTTCGAGCCCAAAGTTATAACTTCCGTAGTTTTTATATTTTTTTCATGTTTTTTTATTGAAGCAATTGCTTTTTGTACAACTTGAAGATTAAATCCACCACATAAGCCACGATTTGATCCAATCAAAACCAAAGCGACATTTTCAATCTTATGACGGTTAACCAATAGCACATGCTTATCCGAGTCTGTTCGCTCAGCTAAATTCAATACTGTTGCCCAGGCTAAATTTGAATAGTCACGTGTTGCCAAAACTGAATCAACCGCTTTGCGCATTTTTGCAGCAGCGACCATTTCCATAGCCTTGGTAATTTTCCTAGTATTACCGACTGATTTTAATCGACGTTTAATTTCTCTTGTACCTTTTGCCATAGATATTATGCTTTTTCTGTTTTTATTAACATTTCCTCAACAGTTCCCTTATAATCTTTAACAATTTTAACGATATCTTTTTCTAATTTTTCATCAAGTGCACCCTTCTTTTTTAGATCTAGCAATACATCCTTAGCATTATTATCAAAGTATTTATATAAACCATTTTCAAATTCGCTAACTTTTGCTACTTGTATATCATCCAAATGACCATTAATTACTGAATAAATAATAATAACTTGCTTTTCAACTTCTACTGGTTGATATTGGCCTTGTTTTAGAATTTCTGTAATTCTCTTTCCAGTTTCCAATTGCTTTTGAGTTGATTCATCCAGATCAGATCCAAATTGAGCAAAAGCTGCTAATTCACGATATTGAGCAACTTCTAATCGTAATTTCCCAGCCACTTTTTTCATGGCTTTGATTTGAGCACTTGACCCAACACGAGAAACTGACAAACCAACGTTAACAGCAGGTCTAATACCTTGATTAAATAAATCATTTTCTAAAAATATTTGACCGTCAGTAATAGAAATAACATTTGTTGGGATGTAAGCTGAAATATCGCCTGCCTGTGTTTCAATTATTGGTAAAGCAGTAATAGAACCACCACCAAAATCTTCATTCAATTTAGCAGACCGCTCAAGTAGACGTGAATGTAAGTAAAACACATCACCAGGATAAGCTTCACGCCCAGGTGGACGTTTTAGAAGCAAGGAAATCTCACGATAAGCTACGGCATGCTTGGATAAATCATCATACACAATCAAAACGTCTTTGCCTTGATCCAAAAAGTACTCAGCCATGGCACAGCCCGCCTGTGGCGCGATATAACTAATTGAAGCTGGCATAGATGCTCCAGCTAATACAATAATTGTGTGCTCCATTGCACCTTCTTCTTCCAGCTTAGCAACAATCTTTGCAATTTTTGATTCTTTCTGACCGATAGCCACGTATACACAAATTAAGTCCTTACCTTTTTGATTAATAATAGTATCAATAGCAATTGCGGTTTTTCCTGTTTGCCTATCACCAATAATTAATTCTCGTTGTCCACGTCCAATTGGAATCATTGAATCAATAGCTTTAATTCCTGTTTGAACAGGCTGATGCACTGATTTTCTAGTAATAACTCCCGGCGCGATCTTTTCAACAGGATAAAAAGTTTCTGTTTGAATTTTTCCTTTACCGTCTAATGGAGCTCCCAAAGGATCAAGAACACGACCGATAGTTGCTTCCCCTACTGGAACTTGCAAAATTTTACCTGTACTTTTAACAATTGTCCCTTCCTTAATTTCAAGACAGTCACCCAAAATCATTGCTCCAACTAATTCTTCCTCTAAATTCAAAGCAACTCCAAATACACCATTGCCAAAATCCAACATTTCAGCAGACATAACCTCAGAAAGACCAGCTATTTTTGCAATTCCATCACCAACTTCAACAACTCGTCCTGTTTCTTCAACTGACATGTTCTCATCAAAATCAGCAATCTGTTTTTTTAATGTTTCAACTACAAAGTCTTTATTTTTCGACATAATAAATAAAATTATTAAAAATTAATGTTTATATATTTATTCAAAGTTTTCTATTTTTTTCTCAAGACGATTTATTTTTCCGTAAACACTACCATCAATAACCATATCACCAATAATTATTTTCAATCCCCCCAACAAGCTTTCATTTATAACATTTCGCAAAACAACACTTGAACCGATCTTCTTTTTTACAATTTGGTTTATTGCCTTCTCCATTTCTGGGGTTAATGGGATAACTGACTCCACTACTATTTCTTCAATTTCATTATTTTTCAGGTTAGATTTTTTAGTTTGTTGTAAAATTTGGGAAAGATATATTAACTTATTATTTTTGATTAAGAGATACAAAAAATTATAAGTTCTTTTACTTAGAAAATCCTGGAAAATATTACTTAATGCTTCCTTTTTTTGAGCAAAAGTAACCTGCTTATTCATTAAATATTTTTTAAAATCCAAATTCTCTGCCAGCTTTTCTTCTACATTCTTTAATTCGTCAATTATTTGATCGTAGCAGTTGTGTTCCACCCCTAGCTCAATCAACGATTTTGCGTAATGTTTTATTTTGGCAATTTTCATAGTTATTTCAAATCCGCATTTTTCAAGTCCGCGATTGTTTGCTCAATTAATTTCTTATGTTTTTTTTCATCAATTGACCCAGATGCAATTTTATCCAACGCCAAGGCTATTAGTCCGCCAAGTTCATCTTTAACATCCTTCAACATCAATGTTCGCTCAGCACCGATCTGTGAGCGTGCATCAGTAATAATTTTTTCGACTTCCTTTTGTGCTTTAGTTACTTTTTCTGCTCGCACCTCTTCTCCCTGTTTTTCTGACTTAGAAATAATGCCCTGAGCTTCCTTTCTTCCCTTTTTTACTTCCACTTCTCTTTCTTCTTCAATCTCTAACATTTTTCCCTCAATTTTTTCTGCATCAGTAATACCTTTTTTGATTTTTTCCTCACGTTCTTTCATTAACTTAACCAAAGGCTTCAAAGCAAAGACTCCAAGCACTACAATAACAATTACAAAATTAACACTTTGCGCTATTAATAATCGCCAGTCAATGTGAAATGTTTTTATTAAATCATCCATATAAAATAGTTAAAAGTTAAAAGTTTATAAAGCTATAAAGATAATACTCTTGGACCTGCTCCGAATAATTTCGAAGCAGAACAAAAATATTACTTGATTGAAAATGCAATAACTAAAGCATAAATCGCAATCGCTTCAGCAAAAGCAGATGCTAATAGCATTGGAACCAAAATCTTACTTGCTGATTCTGGATTTCTTCCAATTGATTCCATTGCTTTAGCTCCGATTTTTCCAATAGCTAGAGCAGGAGCAAATCCACCAATGGCAATAGCAAGCGCCTTGGCAATAAGAGAAATTTCCATAGAATTATATTAACTTTCAAATCGACTGGATTGTTTCTTGTTTAAAGTCGTTATTCAGTTAATTATATTAATAATTAATTAATGTTCGTCACTCATGGCAATAGAAAAATATACTAAACTCAACATAGCAAATATCAAGGCTTGAATTACACCAACGATTATCTCCAAGAACATAAACGGAATTGGCAGACCAAATGCAAAAATAACGGCAATTGACGACAATAGCACTTCACCTGCAAAAACATTCCCAAATAAACGAAATGACAAAGAAGCAACTTTAGCAATCTCTCCAATTATTTCAACCAACCCAACGAAAAACTTAATTGGATTGACCACCACAATAGTTGGGTCTTTTCTAATTTTCATTGGAATATGCGCCAACGCCTTCAAATTAACAAATTTATTCAAATGCTTAAATGTGCCAACTGAGATCATACCAAAAATGTTGGCCACAACTACAGATATTAGAGCAAGGGCTAAAGTAGTATTCAAATCAGCTGTTCCTCCCCGAAAAAGTGGTACAAAAACTTTATGACCAAGGCCCTCTTGAATAAATCCAATAGACCCGATTCCAGGCAGTAAGCCCAACCAATTATTCATCAAAATAAAAACGAAAAAGGTTAAGACAATTGGGAACACTTTCATGGATTTTTTATGATCACCGGTAACTGAATCACAAAGATTTACACCTCCCTCAACAATCATCTCAAAAATATTTTGAATCCCTTTTGGTATTTGTTTAAGTTTTATTCTTATTGCAACGGCCAAAACAACCAAAACCACAACCACAATCCAGGTATTTAACAATGAATTAGTAATAGTAAAATTTCCAACATTAAGAATTGGCTCAGCACCAAGGGTTATTTCATGCCCTATATGTTCTTTAGTGGCATGTGTCTCCTGATTTCCAACCTCCTCATTATTAATGATTACCTGGAGATTTTCATTCTCATGATTTTCTTCTAGTTGCAAATTCATATTTCTTTAGTTTCCTTCGATTTGTTCGGTTTATCCATCTTCTTCATTTCTCGGATTGTTATTACAATCAAACCAATATTGGTAATTAAAAAAGCCACTGCTAAACAAACGATTAGGTAGAGTGGCTCGCTTTCAAACTTAGTATCAATCCAGCGCCCTAAATAAAGCCCCGCTATAATTGGGAAAACAATCCATCCTGAAACCTGCGCAAAAAATTCAATTGCCGGTTTCCACCATAATTTGTCTTGTTTTTTATCTTTAAGCATATGAAAGCAACTTCATTCTATCATTAAATTGAAAAAGGGTCAAGAGTTTTGTACACATGCCAGAAATGTAATAAAAAACCTGTTTTTTACATAAACAGGTTTTCTTATATTTTATTATAACTTGAACAATTTCTTAGCATTTTCATCAGTTTGTTTTTCAACTTGTTGAACGGACAAACCCTTCAATTCAGCAATCTTGGCAATCACATATTCCACAAAGGCCGGTTCGTTCCTTTTTCCCCTATGTGGAACAGGAGTTAAATACGGACAATCTGTTTCTGTAACAATTTTTTCTAGTGAGGTTTGTTTAATCACTTCATGATATTTTTCTGCCTTGTTAAATGTGATCACACCATTAAACCCTAAATAAAAACCTAAATCAACTAATTCAACAGCTTGTTCGGCTGAACCAATAAAACAGTGAATAACTCCCCCCTTTTTAATTCGATTATTTTTCAAAATCTGAATTAAATCCTCATACGCTTCACGACAATGAAGAATCATAGGTAAATCCAATTCATTCGCCAATTCTATATGTTTGATTAGAACTTGTTTTTGTTTTGTAATCTGCTCATCTTTATCATCTTCTGTTAAATGGTAATAATCCAACCCCGTTTCACCGATAGCGACTATTTTATCTGAACTTTTTCCAAGTTGTAAATATTTATCATAATCAAATTCTTCCGCCCGAGAAACAAACTCCACTTTTTCTTTATTATCAACTTGATGAGAGACTTCCCTTTCTTGTAAATGAATTGGATGCAAGGCAACAGCAACATAAACACCAGATTCATACTTTTCTGCCATTTGAACTGCTCGTTCACTGGTCGAGTACTGCGAACCAACCAAAATCATTCCAACGCCTTTTTCTTGCGCGCGTTTAATCACTTCGTCTGAGTCTTCTTTGTATGCGCTAAAGTTTACATGCGCATGAGTATCGAACATACAATTAATAAGGCTAAATATGGCGAAACAAGGTAATAAGGCACAACATAAAGTTATTTACGGATAAATAGTGGTTCACCTTTTTCAACCTTAGTTCCGGGTTTAATTCGGCCGACTTTTGTAGCTTCTTCATAAGCTAATTCGTCTTCGCCGAGACGCATTAGAATTTCCGCGCTCGTTTCTGGAAGAATTGGCTTAAGTAACCAACCTAAGTGACGAAGTATTTCTAGAAGATTATATATCACTTGATCAAGTTCGGTTTGCTTATTTTCCTTTCCAAGAACCCACGGCTTTGTTTTATCAATGTATCCATCACACCAGCTAATTACATCCCAAACTTCTCTCAGGTTTTCAAAAATCTTATAATCCGTAAAACCTTTATCAATTTTTTGCCAGGTTTTTTTTAAATCCAAGTTAGTGTCAAACTTTTTGTTCGGAACCTTTGAATCACAATACTTTTCAGCCATACTTAAAACACGACTAGTAAGATTACCGATGCCATTCGCCAAATCAGCATTAAACTTAACTGGAAACTCATCAACTTTCACATCACCGTCCTGGCCAAATACAAATTGAGAAATTATTAAATAACGAGCCGCATCAGCTCCGTATTCCTCAACCAGGTCATTGGGGTCAATGACATTACCCAACGTTTTACTCATTTTTTTTCCGTTTAAGGTAAAGAAGCCATGCACAAACAGTTCTTTTGGTTGTTCAATCTCAGCAGCCAGAAGCATTACCGGCCAAATAATACAATGAAATTTCAAAATGTCCTTTGCTAATAAATGCGTATCAGCCGGCCAAAACTCTTTGAAGTTTTCTCCCGAAGGAAACCCAAGAGCTGAGATATAATTGATCAAAGCGTCAACCCAAACATAAATTGTTTGCTTTTTATCAAACGGGACCGGAATTCCCCAATCAACATTTGCGCGACTAACAGCAATATCTTCCAAACCGTGTTCAATAAAACTTAACACCTCTTTCTTTTTGTCAGCCGGTAAAATCTTAATCTCATCTGACTCAATCTTTTTCTTTAATACATCTGCATAGTCAGACAACTTTATATACCAATTTTCTTCAGACAATGTTTGAGGTTCTTTGTTATGATCAGGACATTTACCTTCTACCAAATCATCTTCTTTTTTATATGCCTCACAACCAACACAATACAATCCTTCATAAGTGTCCTTGAAAATAAAATCGTTACCCTTCGGCGTTTTTGCGGATTTTAACTTTGTCAGAACCTCACCAACCACTTTTTCATGTCGATCTTCAGTTGTACGAATAAAATCATCAAATGAAATATTTAATTTTCCCCAAGCCGACTTAAACTCAGCAGAGACCTCATCCACAAAAATCTGTGGCTCCTTGTTTTCTGCTTTTGCTGACTGAGCGACCTTGGCACCATGTTCATCAGTCCCAGTCAAAAACCAAACCTTATCGCTTCCAAGTTTGAAACGATTATAGCGAGCCAACACATCTGCAACAATTGTAGTATAGGCATGTCCAATGTGTGGCTTGTCATTTACATAGTAAATGGGAGTTGTAATGTAAAATTTATTTTTTTCCATATTATTTTTTTGGCGAAATAACAACTGTAAACTCACCTTTTTCTTTTACTTGTTCTAGAATTTCTTCAGCTGTACCTCTATATATTGTTTCAAATTTTTTAGTTAATTCACGAGCAACTACAATTTGTCGATCTTCTTCAAGTTCAGTTTTCAACTTTTCTAGTGTTTTAATGATTCTGTGTGGTGATTCATAAAAACAAACTGTATATTTTGAATTTTTCATTAAGTCTAACGTCTTTTGTTGCCCCTTGCGAGGCATAAATCCTAGAAACAGGAACTTATCGGTTGGATAACCTGAAATTGATAAAGCAGAAGCTACTGCGCTTGGTCCTGGAATTGGACAAACTTCATACCCAGCTTCAATTGCTAATTGAACTAATTTACCACCAGGATCAGAAATTCCTGGGGTTCCAGCATCGGACACATAAGCGATGTCTTCATATTCAGCAATCAGCCTTTCAATTTTTTCTTCTGATGAATGCTGATGTAAGCTGATTAGCTTTTTCTTCAATTCAAACTTTTCAACCAACTTTCTAGTTTGCCGGGTATCTTCACAAAGAATAACATCTACATTTTTCAATACTTCAATTGCACGTAATGTCATATCCTGTAAATTTCCAATTGGGGTTCCAACAATGTAAATCATATTAACTAAATTATAGCAAAATTTAGCAATTTGTCCATGTATCCCACGGCACTTGACAAGATTATAGATTTATGCTATAATGTGGCTACATGTTTCATAGAAAAAACTATTGTCGAAAAAAGGAGGTGAACCATGGGGGCATGGCGGAGAAATACCGCAGTTGGTCAAAGTTAACTCGGTGTAACGAGTCACAGGCCAATAAGCCCAACAATCTACAGAAACAACACATCGCGCCCCGATCAACGTCGGGGCGCACTATTTTTAAATTATCCACAATCGTATTGACTCTCGTAATTTGACATGATATTATATAAAAGCCTTTTGAGGAGAAAGGCAAAGGTAAAACTGATTTTGAAAACTGAAGGAGGGAATCACGCTTAAACCTACAATTAGAGCGAGTAATTAAGGTCAAATGGCCTTACCACTACGAGTTGACGTCAACGTAACGTCCCGTAGGGAAAAAAACAAAGCACCGCGCTAGGCACACAATCTTTGGAAAGAGGAATAGACAGCTTGTCTGTCAATCCCGATAAGGCAACCTGTCATCCACAAGATGAAAGGAAAACAAGATTGGTCCAATAAAGCCGGTGCATTTTTTTACAAAAAATTAAAAGGAGACTTTTTGTTGCAAAAAGCCTCCCTTGATAACGTATCATTCACCTAGCACATTCTTCACACTGACCACAATCACATTCGTTAACATTAATTTCCCTGATTGGCCGAATCATTACAGTTTCTTCAATATTAACTAGCGCACCTGTTTCGACATGAACAGCACAACAAACTTCACCTGTTTCTCCATCAATCAACTGATGACGTTCCGGAATTTTCAGAAACAAATCCTCCTGAGTGCCAGACTCATTAAGCTTAAACAACGTTGTACCATGCTCCTCCGCGTCAAGATCAGCAAAACAGATCATTCAATTCCTCCGAAAAAAGGTTAACCTTGCTTTTAAAACATATCTGAGTAATACCTAATACTAACAGGTTTCTAAGAAAATGTCAACTCTTTTAAAATCAATCAGACTTGCTATAATAAAGACACTATGAAATCCAAGCGTAACAAAACTATAAGCGTCACAAAAGAGGATGAAAAAAACTTTCCAGTTTTTAAAATACACAATACCCAACCTCCAAGACCAAATTTAATCAACAAACTTTTTTATGGAGACTGCATTAAAGAGATGTCTAAATTACCAGACAGTTTTGTTGACTTAATCGTAACTGACCCACCCTACACCATACGCAAAGATTTCGGTAAAGGCACCGTCACCACGAAAGAAAAAGAATTTATAACCTGGTGCGAAAACTGGATTGAACAATGTTTTCGAATACTCAAGCCAAACGGTTCAATTTATATTTGCATAAACTGGGAAGCTTCAACTATTATTGAAGCTATCTTAAAAAACCATTTCATAATTCGCAATCGCATTACATGGAAGAGAGACAAAGGGCGCGGCGCCAAAAAGAATTGGAAAAATAACATGGAAGATATCTGGTTTGCAACCAAGGGCGATGATTACACTTTTAATTTAGAGGCTGTTAAAGTTAAAAAAGCTGTTATCGCCCCATACGTTGACAAAAAAGGAAAACCAAAAGATTGGCAGGAAGTTGATGGCAAGAAATTTCGTATGACTCACCCATCCAACATTTGGACTGATTTAACGGTCCCCTTTTGGTCAATGCCGGAAAACACTGAACATCCTACCCAAAAACCGGAAAAACTTATTGAAAGAATTATACTAGCAAGTTCGAACAAAGGGGAATTAATTTTTGATCCATTCATGGGCTCTGGAACAACCGCTGTAGTTGCTAAACGACTAGAACGAAACTACTTAGGCTTTGAAATTGAAAAACGGTTTTATATTTTGGCTCAGAAACGACTCAAAGCATTGAATCAACTCCGCGAAAGCATAGGCATTTAGAAGTTCAAAACAATAAACAATTTATTACTTGGGGTCTAGGGCGGAGTTCGCCGAAGCAGACGCTTCAAACATGCCAAGACCCACGCGATTTGAGCCCCAGCGCTTTTTGCGCTACTTTTTGGCGCCAAAAAGTAGCAAAATAAAAAACGACTCTGCCTCTTCAAATAAAAAACACTTTTTATATCCTGAAACAAGTTCAGGATGACAAAAAGTGTTTTTTTGTTGCTGAAAACTAAACTTACTCTGGTTCAGGACCTACTGGATCTGGACTTATAAAATCTTCTGCTTTCTCCTTTAATTCCTGTATGTCCTCGTAAGTATCCTTGGCTTTTTCATAGCCCTCTTGTACATCCTCAATTGTCTCTTTGGCCTGTTCATACTTCTGCTGAAGATCCTCAAAATTTTCTTTAGTCTCGCCAATCAACTGTTCTCCCTGCTCAATCCCCTGTTTAACATCTTCTTTTCCTTGTGGTAAAATCTTTTCAATCTGTTCCTTTTTATTATAGTAATCATCCACTATGTTAGTTTTTATACTCCGCACAAAATAAAAGATAACAAGAATAGCAAGACACAACACAATAAATATCATCCAGCAACACATCTTGTTCGTTGAATGTTTTCTTTTTTCTTTCTTGCTATCATTCGACTCACGTTTCGAATCTTTCAAATGCTTTCTCTTTTCTTCCAAATACTGATGGTTTTCCACTGCAAAATCTATCTCTCGTTTTATTTTTTCATTTGAATGTTTCATTTTTCACGAATACTTAAATCATAAAGAATTTGTTGCGCTTTTTGTAATGACCGTTTAGCTTGATCAAACTTAGTTCGCAAGTAACCCCCGTAATTGTACTGCATAAGTTCATGAATAATACCATCTATAACTTCAGAGGCCTTTTTCACTTTTTCAATCTCACCTCTAGTCGTCCAAAGAATCATCATTCGAACAATTTCCCCAGTCAAATCTGACAAACCCCCAATATATTCATCTGGCAACACAAAAAATTCTTCAACACCATCAATTTTTCTCCCTTCAATAAAGTCACTAAATAATTTAGCTTCTACATATTCTTCTACTGCCGCCTTCCAAGCACCTTCAATTCGGAGCTTACCATCTTTCCCAAAACGCTCTTCTAAACTAATAAGTCCTTTTTTTGACTCTTTAATTTTTTCTTCGGCTTCAGCCTTATTATCTCTTTGTAAAGCAAAAATTGCCTGTTTCGCTGATTGTAAGGCACCTGAACTTTCACCGATAATCTTTCGTCTGGAGATGTCATATTCAGTTTGACCTTGCAACACACCTTGCCAGAATTTTTTATTAAGCATAATAATTATGAGTAGTAAGTGATGAGCCCGCCTAATGACAGGCAGGTAGTGAGTGATATATTTAAACCAGTTACTATTTACACTTTACTCTTTACTTTAAATATTTATATTTATTAGTTACATGTTCATCGTGATTTTTACTGTAAATTATATCGCCTTCAGGAGTATTCAAAAAATACCAATAATTAGTTTTTTCAGGATACACCACCGCCTTAATTGCTTCAATACTAGGATTACAGATTGGACCTGGTGGCAATCCTGGATATTTGTATGTGTTATACAAACTATCAACCTGAGTATCCACTAAACTCGGAGCAGCAATCCCCTTGTCAGTTACAAAATTTACAGTAGCATCGGACTGCAAGGCCATACCAATCTCCAATCGCTTATTAAAAATATCAGCAACCACTTGCCGGTTCTTATAACCAAACATTTCTTTCTCAACTATACTTGCCAAAGTCACAACTTCAAAAACAGTCTTGCCCTGTCTTTTTATTTCTTTTCGTATTTCATCAGTTAATTTTGAGTCAAAGTTACTCAACATTTTTTCAGCAATCTTACCCACAGAACTATTTTGATACACTCGATAAGTATCAGGATATAAATATCCTTGTAAGTCAGCGGACCTTGGCTTATCAATCAAAAAGAAAAAACTTTTGTCATTAAATTTATCACTATATTCAATTAACTCACCGGCTTTAATTAAACCTTCACTTGCCAGAGACTCGTCCATTTGTTCCACACTCCATCCTTCCAGTAACGTAAATTCAGTTTCTTTTGCGGCACCCATTGTTTCAGTTAAAAAATTCGCAATTTCTTTCAAGCTAAGGTCTGTACGTAGCTCAAAAGTACCGTCAACAAACTCAGATCTTTTGCCCGAAGAGGCTACATAGACCTTGAACCAAAATGGGCTCTTAATAAAACCTTGGGACTGTAAATTGTCTGCAATAGCTTCAACACCCTGCCCTTTTTCAATAATAAACTGCCTTTCTCCAAAAGCATTATCATGTGTAGTATTAACCTGCTGATAAAAATAAATTATAAAAATTAAGAATATGACGACAATTACACCAACAACTTTTCTCATATATTATAAATATTTATTCATGTTATTTTCTTTAAGTTTTTCCACAACCTTTTTTACCTTTTGAGCTTTTCCTTTGGGACAGATCATCAGCACATCCTCTGTGTCAACTACAACTAAGTCCTCGATTTCAATGCCCACAATTAGTTTATCACTCTTGCTATAAATCAAACAGTTTGCACTATCTTGACTGATATAATTACCATTTATCACATTACCATTTTTGTCACTTTTAGATTTCTGAGATTCATGTAACACATCAAAAGCACCAACATCACTCCAACCAAAATCACCCTTAATAATCAAAACATCTTTAACATCAATCTTTTCAGTTATAGCATAGTCAAAAGAAGTTTTTTCCATTTGTGAAAAAGCCAAATTAACTTTACCTAAATCATTTTGCTTAAAAGCTTCTACCATTTGTTCTAAGTATAAATAATGTCCTGGACAATATTTCTCAAAAGCCTGTAAAATTTTTCTTGGTGTCCACATGTAATAATTAGCATGCCATAAATAATCTCCAGCTGCTAAATATTCTTTTGCCACCTCAAATTCTGGCTTTTCAACATGTCCTTTGAATTCATAAACCTCAATCCCATTATTAGCCTCAACTTTTTTACCAATTCGGGTATAACCAAGAACTGTGCTAGGGAAAGTTGGCCAAACAGCAATGTCCAACATTTTTCCAGTATCACGAATCAACTGATCCGCCCGTTTAATCATCCTAATAAATTTAGTAGTATAACTAATATAATGATCTGAAGGAATAAAAGCAATTGGTTCATCCGGAAATTCAATTGACAACTTTGCGGCCACAAAGCCCATAGCAGCAGCAGTATCCCTTTTTTCTGGTTCAATAATGTAGTTTTGTTCTGGAATATCTGGAACCAAACTTTTTGCTTGGCTCAACAGCTTATCATTTAAACAAACATAAATATCATTGACATCAAAATCATTACGAAACCGGTCAATGGTTGTTTCATACAAAGTTTTGTCGCCTACAAGACGACTGAACTGCTTGGGTTTATTTTGTCGACTAAGCGGCCAAAGTCGGGTTCCTCCACCTCCAGCCAAAATGACTATTTTCATATATATAAAATTTACTGTAAATTTAAGAAAAAATCAAGTTTTTATTTAACTAATAGCCAAATTAACAACAATAATGCTAACCCTAATCTATACCAAGCAAACACATTTAGCTTGTTCTTCTGCAAGAATTTCATCAAAAACTTTATTACTATATAACCGACAACAAATGAACTCAAAAAGCCAATAATAAACAAAGCCATTTCAACTGGCGGTAGTTCGCCCCATTCTATATCCAAAAACTTAAATAAACCCGCGCCTAAAACCACAGGCACACTCAAAAGGAAGGAAAATCGAGCGGCTTCATAACGCTTCATTTTTGTACTCATTCCTGCTACAATAGTTATACCAGAACGAGAAACGCCAGGAATTAGAGCCAAGGCCTGGGCACAACCGATATAAAATGCCTGCCAAAATCCAATTTCCGAAAAATTCTTTTTCTGTCTAGAAAATCTTTCAGCTGCAAAAAACAGTACTGAAACTAACACTAACGTAATAACAACTGTCCAGGAATTCCGAAAAACATTTTTAATCTGCTCTTCAAAAAGAAAACCAATTATGGCTGCCGGGATTGTGCCATAAATCAAAAGGCCAACTTCGCTTAAATCCTTTTTATTAACCTGGCGATTCGGAATAAATAGCTCCAAAACTGCTACTATATACTTCAGTAATTCAACTCGAAAGTAAATCACCACTGCCAACAATGTCCCCAAATGCAAAGCCACATCAAACGCCAAACTATCTTGAAGATTAAATTTTAACAAATCGTGAAGAATCACCAAATGCCCAGAACTGGAAACTGGAATAAACTCAGTTATCCCTTGAACTATTCCTAAAATTAAAGAGTAAAAATATAACATATTATACTATCAGCAAGACATGTAAGACGAGCAAGACGAGTTTGATCAAAAAACTTGTAACGCTTGTTTCACTTGTCTCGCTTGTCTCGCTCGTATGAACTATCAACTTATTATTGTGCCGCTAATGGCGGCAATTATTGCTCAACTTATTAAATTAATTATCAACGGAATTCAAGACAAATTTTCCTGGAAAGACTTGAACAGTTATGGTGGGATGCCCTCATCTCACGCAGCCCTAGTCACAGCATTATTTGCTATCACCGGCCATTTCGAAGGCTGGGATAGTGCTGCTGCCGCATTAGCTTTAATTCTAGCAGTAATTGTAATTCGCGACGCAGGTGGCTTTAGAATGGTATTAGGTCGACACGCACAAGAACTAAATCTTTTAGTTCATGGCCTTAAGTCAGCCGAAGGCGCCAAGTTCAACCACTTAAAAGAAAGACTTGGCCACACTCCACTTGAACTATTTTTCGGTGCCTTAACTGGGGTATTGATTGTAGTTTTATATATTCTAATTTTTTAGCTTCCTTATTTCTGACATTCAGGACAATAGCTGGACGTACGTCCGGCTATTTTTATTCTTCTCAACTCAGAGTTCTCACACATCAAACAAGGTTTTCCAACTCTACCGTAAACTTTCAAAAACTTTTGAAATCCTCCAAGTTGTCCTTCACTATTCAGATAATTGCTAAACGAAGTTCCTTGATATTTTATAGCTTTTTGTAAAATTTTTGTTGTATTAATAAATATTTTTTTTCTTTCAACCTTGCTCAAGGTTTTTATCCGTCTTTGTGGTTTAACGCCTGCGGCGAAACAAGTTTCATCAACGTAAATATTACCTAAGCCTGAAATGTCCTTTTGTTCAAGAAGCAGTACTTTAATCATTTGGTTTGGGCGTTTACTCAAGACTTTATTAAAATATTCAAAAGTATAATCTTTATCAATTGGTTCAACCCCATACCGTGCTTTTGCTTGTTCCATTTCAAGTTTATCAACTAATTTCAAATAACCAAATTTTCTTACATCATTAAAATATAGTCGCGAACCATCAATAAAGTCAAACTGTACTCGCGTAAATTTATTTGGCAAAACTTCTTGATTTTGAATAGGATGCCCACCTGCCACCAGACTACCCTTACTCGACTGGTAAACTAATTGCCCAGTCATTATCAAATGAACTAGTATAAAATCGTCGCTTGTTATTTTAAAAATCAACAACTTTCCCTTTCTTTCGATATCTTTAATTTTCTCATCTTTCAATAATTTAATAAACTTCCCGGCATTTGGGGAAATTTTATTTTTAAAACTGGATTCAATCCAAACTCTTTTAATTTTTTTATTTAAAACTTTAGAAACTAAACCCAGACGAATTGTTTCAACTTCTGGCAATTCTGGCATAGAACACAAATATCGCACAAATATTGCACCAATATTACGCAAATATTATTACAATATTGGTTAAATATCTGTCTAATCTCTGTTTAATATTTCATAAACTTAAAGCCTAAATTAACGACCGCCCTGACATTTCATCAGGAATATCAATATTCATCATTTTTAAAATCGTTGGTGCAACATCAGACAAAAGACCAATCGGCTGAACTAAACTTAAATCATTGCCTACCAACTGAACATCCTCGATTGTTTTTCCTTCAAATTGTTTGCCAATCACTAGACACGGCACAGGATTAGTACTATGCTCCTTGTCTTTTTCACCTGTTTGTAAGTTCACTAACTCTTCAGCATTACCGTGGTCTGCAACTATCATTGCCTGCCCGCCTTTTGATAAAATTAAATTCACAACATCGCCCAACAATTTATCAGTATACTCAATTGATTGAACTGTTGGCTTAATTTCACCAGTGTGACTAACCATGTCAGGATTGGCATAATTAACCACAATAAAATCATGTTTCTCACTCATAATCTCTTTCATCAAATCATCAGTAACTTTCTTGGCTGACATTTCCGGCTTTTCTGAATATGTTGCCACCTTTGGAGAAGGAATTACAATTCTGTCTTCGCCTTCGTATGGATCCTCCGTTCCACCACTAAAGAAAAAAGTAACATGGGCATACTTTTCAGTTTCCGCAATATGCAACTGTTTGTACCCTTTTTGACTTAAAATTTTTGGTAGTGACATCTTGATTTCTTCTTTTGGAAAAATAACTTCTACTGGTAGGCCCTCCTCATATTCTGTCATTGTAGCAAAAAACAAATTTGCAATTTTTTCACTTCTCTGAAACTTATCAAAATCATCCATAACAAAAGCTTTAGTCAACTGCCTAGCACGATCAGCTCGATAATTGAAATATATCACCGCATCGTTTTTTTCAACTACAGAAGTTGGCCTTCCATCTTTACCAATTACAACTGGCTCAAACTCTTCATCATAAACTTTATGCTTATAAGAACCCTGAACTGCTTTTACTGGATTTTTGTAATACTCTTCACTTTTTCCTTCGACCATTGCTCGATATGTTTTTTCTATCCTTTCCCAACGATTATCACGATCCATAGCAAACATACGTCCATGCAGAGAAGCCACTACGCCAACACCAATTTCCTTGAATTTTTCCTCAAGTTCTTGAATGAATCCTTCACCACTATTATATGGTGAATCACGGCCATCTAAAAATGCATGTACATACACTTCTTTAACTTTATTTTTCTTGGCTAATTCCAAAAGACCATAACAATGACTGTTCATACCATGAACCTTACCTTCACTCATCAACCCCACAAGATGCAATTTTGAATTATGTTTTTGTACATGAGCAATTGCCTTCTTGAGAGTTTCATTTTCAAAGATTGTCTCATCCTCAATTGCCTTGCTAATCCTAGGTAAGTTTTGATAAAAAATCTTCCCTACACCTAAATTCAAATGACCAACTTCCGAATTCCCCATTTCACCCCAGGATAACCCCACAGCCTCACCTGAAGCTAACAAAGTCATAGCAGGATAATTTGCTACTAATTTATCAAAATTAGGTGTTTTGGCCAAAGTCACACCATTACCTTCTGACGCTGGAGCAATTCCCCAACCATCAAGAATTATAAGTACAACTGGTTTAGGTATTTTTTGCATATTTTGTTTATTTTATTAGAGATTTTTTTATTTTTTTTGAAATATTTTCTTGATTATATAAATCATATACTGTTGGCGCAATATCACCTAGAATACCTTTTCTTAATTTAACCCCCTTGTGTTCATCAGAAACTAGAACAAACGGGACTGGATTAGTAGTATGCCCAGTCCAAATCTCATTTGTTTTTAAATCAATCATTTTTTCAGCATTACCATGGTCAGCAGTTATAATTATAACACCTTTATTTTTTAATACTAGCTTAGTCAATTCACCAATACATTTATCTACATGGTTGACTGCCTCCACGACTGCCTTCAAATTACCCGTATGACCTATCATGTCTGGATTAGCAAAATTAATTGCAAAGAAATCGAATTTTTTTCTTTCAATAAATTGTTTTACTTTGTTAGTTATTTTGTAAACACTCATTTCAGGTTTAAGTGCATAACTTTTCACTCGAGGTGAATTAATTTTAAGCCTTGCTTCACCGTTTACCGGATCAGCTGAACCTCCATTCATAAAGTAAGTAACATGGGCATATTTTTCTGTTTCTGCAATATAAAGCTGTTTTTTGTCATCCAAAATTATTGGCAAAGTTGCATTTAATTCAGCAGCAGGATAGGCAGTTAAAATATGATCTAAATCTGGGCCAAAATCAGTTAAAGCACAAAACTCCAACCCTTTGTATACTTTAGATCGACGAAAAGCACCTTTATTCATTCTATTAAAATCATGTTGAACAAAACATTTGCTCAACTGCCTGGAGCGATCAGAACGCGCATTGAAAAATATCACTCCATCTTTTTCTTTTATTCTAGTCTTTTCTGTCTGCTTTTTGTCTTTACCAATAACACACGGCTCGATAAACTCATCCGTTTGCTTTTGATTATAAGCATGTACGATCGCATCACGATAATCATTAAAAAATGCTCCTTTTCCAATAGTCATGCAGTCGTAAGCTTTTTGAGTTCGTTTCCAGTTTTTACCTCGATCCATAGCATAAAACCTACCAATCAAACTAACAATTACAGCTTTACCGTAAACATTTTTCAATACTTCATCAACAATTTTCAAAGCATGAAACTGCGGCGCATCACGCCCATCCGTAAACAAGTGTAAATATATTTTCCGAAGCCCTTTACTGTAAGCTAAATCAACCAAAGAATACAAATGATCCAAAGATGAATGTGGACTTTCTCCATCTGAAACCATTCCCATCAAGTGCAAGGCTGATTTATTTTTTTTGACTACTTCAATTGTTTGATTTAAAGCTGAATTTTTCTTAAATCGTCCATTCAAAATGTCTTCGGAAATCTCAACTGCGTCGTCTTTGACAACTCTTCCTGCGCCTATATTAATATGCCCAGCCTCAGAATTCCCAACATAATGTTTTGGTAAACCAACATTAAGACCATGAGCTTTTAATTCTGTATGCGGATACTTTTTCCAAAGCAAATCAAAGTTTGGCTTTTTCGCCAACTCAATTGCATTGCCTTTGCTTTTTGGTGCAATTCCCCATCCATCTAGAATTAATAATACTACAGGTCCCATAGAATAATCTTACATTTGTGAATCAAAACCACTGATGGTATTAATAAAATCTTCTTCAATTTGTTCAGCAGCTTCCGGATTCGTCTTTTTTAGTTCATCAATCGCCCTGTGTCTGGCACTTTCTGATGCTCTCAAAGCTTCTTTTAACATCGTCATTTTTTCCATCACCAAGGCTTTAGCTTTTTCAACTAAAACATCTAAAGTAACTCCCTCTTTTCCTTCAACTGTTCTTGGTATTTCCATCTCTGTATTCATATTTTTTTTGGAACTTATTAATTATTTTAAGTCTAATTCAATCGACATTAAACGATTATACTTAGCCACTCGCTCACTGCGAGACAAAGATCCGGTTTTGATAAAATCTGCATTAACCGCAACTGCCAAATCAGCAATAAAGGTATCACAAGTTTCACCTGATCGATGTGAAATGCTAACTTTATACTTATGTTTTTTTGCTAAGTAAATTGCATTAATGGTCTCTGTTAAACTACCAATCTGATTTAGCTTGATTAAAATCCCATTACCAACTCCCATATCTATCCCCTTTTGCAGACGTTCAACATTTGTAACAAACAAATCATCGCCAATTAAAGTTACTTGAGAACCAATAAAACCAGTTGCTTTCATCCAGTTAATCCAATCATCCTCATCTAATGGATCTTCAAGTGAGATTATTGGATATTTTTTCAACCATTTATCAAGAGTTTTTATAACTTCATCTGCTGAAACTTTTTTCTTTCCGGATTTATCATTCAATGAATAATTTCCGGATTTTTTATCATAATATTCAGACAAGGCCAAATCAGATGCTAGAAACGCATCCTTTCCAGGTTTATATCCTGCTTTTTTAATTGCTTTTATAATAAATTCAAAAGCCTCTTCATTTGATTTTAAATTAGGCGCGAACCCACCTTCATCACCAACCAACGTTTGGTAACCTGCGTCTTTTAATAACTTTTTAAGAGAATGGAAAACTTCTGCACCAATTCGAACTCGCTTTGCAAAAGAAGGCGCCTTTGGCACAACCATAAACTCCTGAACTGTGACTGAATTATCAGCATGTTTTCCGCCGTTGATAATATTCATGGTTGGCAATGGCATCTTCCATCCCTTTTCTTTCAGCTTGTAAGTTTCTCGAATATAACGATAAAGTGGTTTTTTCTTTGCTCTAGCGCCTGCTCGAGCGCACGCTAAAGAGACAGCTAAAATTGCATTAGCACCAAGTTTTGCTTTGTTCGGTGTACCATCAAGATCAAGCATCAACTGATCAATCTTTTTCTGTAGAGTAACATTGATACCTTTTAACTTAGGTGCGATTTTTCTATTTACATTGTTAACAGCTTTTAATACGCCCTTCCCGTTGTATCTTTTTTTGTCACCATCTCTTAATTCTAATGCTTCATGAATTCCAGTAGAAGCTCCGGATGGGACAAAGGCCCTAGCTTTTATCCCGTTAGTTAATTCTACCTGTGCTAACACAGTTGGATTACCACGAGAGTCCAAAATTTCACGAGCAAAAACTTTTTTGATTTTCATAATATTATTTTAATAATGATTTAACACCTGGTAAATTTTTTCCAGCTAAAAACTCTAACATGGCCCCACCGCCAGTAGAAATGAAGTCATAATACCGACCCATTCCTGACATTTCAATTGCCAAGGTTGTTTCGCCACCTCCAGCAATACCAATATTTTTTCCCGATGACCGTGCACCAATTAATTTAGCTAATGCTATAGTGCCATGACTAAATTTTTTATTTTCCAGCAAGCCCATTGGACCGCCCCACACAATAGTTCTGGCTTCACGAATATGTTTTGAAAATAATTTAATTGTTTCAGGTCCAATATCTAAAATCATTTCATTTCTATTGCATAAATTCTTATCTTTTCCGATTTTCTTGACAACAATTTTTCGCATTGATTTATCAGAAATAATAACATCTTTTGGTAATAATATTTTTCTTGAATTCAACATTTTTTTTGCTTTTGATATTTTTGACACTTCAACCAAAGAATCTCCAATTTTGAAACCTTTCGCTAACAAAAATGTATTTGCCACACCTCCGGCCACCATAACTTTCGAATAAGTTTTTAGAAAGTTTTCTACTACATCAAACTTTGTTTTTACTTTTGCTCCGCCAATCAAAGCAACTGCCGGCTTTTTCGGATTCAATGCCTTACTTAAATACTTTACTTCATTCTCAAAATTCAATCCCGCGTAACTTGGTAAAAACTTAGTGATTCCAACAGTAGAAGCAGTTTTGCGATGACTAACAGCAAACGCCTCGTTTACAAAAACATCACCAAGTTTTGCCAATTCCTTCGCAAGCACTAAGTTATTTTCATCTTCTCTTTTATCGTAGCGAACATTTTCAAGTAACAACACTGTGGCAGTCCCAGACTTGAATTTGACATCAACACCTTTTAACTGCTTTTTCAAAACCTTGTAAACTGGCTCCAAACTTAGACTTTTCACACGTCGACCTTCAGGTCTTCCAAAATGAGAGATCAAAACTATTTTACATTTTTGCTTTATTAAATATTTAATAGTAGGTAAAGCTCTCTCAATCTTAAAATCATCCTGGACCTTGCCTTTAATTATTGGGACATTAAAATCTACACGAAGGACAATTCGTTTATTTTTCAAATCCTCCTCCGGCATTCGCCGAACTTTGTTTTTAATTGATTTTAATTTCATTTTTTTATTTTAATCCCCTGCAATCGAAATCAATTCCCAGGAGCTACCGTCAACTTTGTTAATTTTAACTTTTGCGCCCTCGGCAACTGTATTTCTACTCAACATCTGTAAATTGAACTCTAAATTTTCAGAACTAATATCTGCACCATGTTCGATCACTGAACCCAAATCAATCAAAATCTTCTTAACCTGCTTGAGGTTATTTTTTTTCGCTTGTTCCAGCACAAGCTTGTGGATTTTGTCCGCTACATGAAGATCATGCATAATTTTTTGATATATTAATTATAGCATAATATTTATTGTAATTAAAATTACTTTATTGACAAAAGAGGTCTTTATTGTTATATTAATAAAAATGAACGTTAACAAGCAGAAATGCTTTATATAGGAGGAGGTTATGGTCTGGACAAGTGCAGATGAAAGCCGAGCACGCAGAGAGGGGTTCAGTGTTGAGCAAGAAAGAAATCGCCAACGGTATATAGATCACATTAAGGCGAATAATGCTCTACAAGAGAAAGAAAAAGAAAGAAAAAAAAGAGAAAAAGAAAAAGATGATGATAAGATGAAAGTCCAGTTAGTATTGATGTTCTTTGTTGCTCCAGTTGTGATTATTTTTATGATTGTCCTTTTAATCATTCAAATATCTGGCAACGGTCACATCCTCACCGGTGATTCCAAAATTGCTTCTGAGTATAAGCAAAAGAGAAAGGAAGTAGTAGAACTGCAAGAAAAATTGTCCGAAAAAATAACTAAACTGGGAGTTGCTGAAACAGAATTCAAAGCAACAATCGCTAGCAATGTTGGGACAATTCAGAGTAACATTAGACGTGGGCAAATCAGGAGCTTCAATGATGCAGTAAGGAATCAAGAAAGCAACACCAAACTCAAGATAATTGCCAAAGCACAAGCTTATCTCGAAATCGTGACTGCTGAGAAAAGAGCAGTTGCCAGAGCGGGTGTTGAGCTTCAAGGAATACGGGCTAATCTTGACCTTGATCTAACAATGCTAAAAGCGACAGATCAAGAAGAAATGGACGATTTGATTAAAAAGCTTGATAATGTCATCACAAAAATCAAGCCTGTAGCAGAGGAATACGTAATCAATGATTACAACAGAGGTTCCTCAGATCTCAAAAGCACTTGGAATAAATATTTTATTCAGAAGTAGACGTGGACTCGACAATCTTATTGTCGAGTTTTTAAATTCAGAAAACATTGACAAATAACTAGAAATAAGGGAAAATAACCTAATTGAACTTTAACAACAAAACAAGGGGGAAACATGCGACATCATACAATATGTTTTTTTACATTAATATTTCTTCTTTGTTTACCCACCTGCAACAAAAGAGATGCAAAAAAGGAAACTAAGGAAAAATATGAAACTGTAATTTCCTTAATGGAAAAACTACATGAGAAGCATGTCAACATTGACAACACAATAAAAAAGTTCAAAGACAAAAAAACTGAATTCAAAAAAGCCATCAAAGGGATTAAATCCAAACGTGGAATTTCGTCTTATGCTGAGGCAGAAAACAACAAGCCTTTAATGATCCATCTAACAGCCTACCAAAAAGTTGAAGCATATTTAAAAATACTTAAGGAAGAAGATAAAAAAACTGAACAAGCCGCCATTGAATTATATGGTATTCAGATGCAACTTGAGCTTGACATTGAAATGCTTGAAAGCATAGAAAATGCCGACCTGGAAGAAACACTTAAGCAATTGAATTTAGTGATTGACAAAATCCAGCCTACAGCAGATAACCTGGTATTAAATGATGAAAACACACCCAAAACGCCACTAGAAAAACTTTTCAATGAACTTTGAAAACAACTCATCAAAACCAGCACCACACCGTGCTGGTTTTTTCATTGACAAATCATAAAAAATAAGGGAAAATAACCTAATTGGACTTTGACAACAACCCATTGAGGAGGCCTTAATGAAACATTACTTGAATACAATAGTTCTCCTACTTGTTATTATTTTCTTCTCGGTGACCTGCAGTAAAAATGAACAGCCAAATGAAGTCATAGATTCAAAACCCAACAGCTCCGCTAAACTACTTGCTAAATTCAAGCACACACAAGCAGTTTATGGAATTGACTGGCATCCTGATGGAAAACTAATTGCATCTAGACACTACCGAGACACAGCTTTCATCTGGAACACTGAAAACAAAACTCGACAATTTGTTCATGATGGCAAGCAACTCACCGACATAAAATTCAGTACTGATGGTAGTTACTTAGCCTTTATTGATCACGAAATTTCTAAATATAGCTGTCAGCGCGAATGTCGTTACTCTGACTATGAACGTTGCAATGACTGCAAGAAAAAACACGAGAACGATTACGATGTGAGATTCTTGTCAAAAGTCTACGACCTTAGACTAAAACATTACTTAAAAGAAATAGCAAGTGGCTCCGCTCAAACAATCTCAGCTGACCTCAAGGTATATGTCACCCACGCTCTCGATTCAAAAATAATCTACTTTGATGGGACATACTTCTTTTCCTCCAGCAGTCGTGCAGGGATGGAGACTTTCATAGAGTCTAGTTCGAAAAATCACTTTTTTCATGAAGTAAAAAGTTATTCTGTGCGAAAAACAGAAGAAACAAAAGAAGGAAATACACACCTCGGCGCAATGACAATTTTCTTGTCCACAAAAGGAAATCTGTTAAAGATTTTCAATCAAGCCGACGACGGGAAGGGGCCTCATTGTTCCATAAAACAATGCAGTCATGATTACAAAATTATGGCTGCAGAGTGGCAACCCGGAACTAAGAAAATAACAGTTTTAAGTTCTGACAACATTCTAAGTCTTTGGGATAGTTGTTTCTCAGGTAAACAGCTTTACACCTACAATCACTCTGGCAGTGAAGCAGTGACCCTAAAATGGAATGTATCAGGTGATGTTCTGGCAGTTCAATTCATGAACAATATTTTACTGTTCAATGAAAAATTGGAACTCCAAAAAACACTGGATATTATGAGTAATGATATTGCCTGGAACAAAGATGGCAATATTTTAGCAGTCATTACCAAAAATAAAATTTATTTTTGGGACAACCTGAATTCGAATCTAACTTTTCATGAAAGTTCAGAAAAAATTAATGATTTTGCCTGGAATCCGGAATTCAATCAATTCGCCCTGGCGACTGAAGTGAATGACGACGAAGGCTTTGTAGAAATTTGGGAGATTGACTCTTCTTATAGAATCATCGTCGCCAACAAAAAGAGAACTTCCAATAATACAGAACATCAGCTGACAATCAAAGAAGAAACAGTAAAAAAATTAACCACTGTTCGCTCTCTCATAAAACAATTACAAAAAAAGGAAGAATCACTATCAGATGATCTTCGATCCTTCCAAACTGACGTAGACAGATACAAATCAACAATCACTGACTTGAAACTACACAACAATATTGCAAGCTATAAAGAAGCGGTCAAGAATGACCGGATAAACAATTATCTTGTAGCGATGCAAAAAGCTTTGGCCTACATGGACTTTATTAAACATGAGCTTTTAACTACTAGCAAAAGTTTAGTGGAGTCTGAAGGCACTCAATTACAACTGGAGCTTGATGCAAAAATTCTGGACAGCTTAGACGAGAACAAATTGGACCAGATGATTGCTCAATTGGACTTGGTTATCACAAAAATTCAACCAAACGCCCAGGAACTCGTGATTAAAGAAAATGACACACAAAAAATACCATTAGAAAAACTATACAATGAGTATTTTGAAGATGAGTAGATAACACAAACCAGCACCACACCGTGCTGGTTTTATTATTGACAATAACGTAAAATATTAGTAAGATACAATGATTATGAACTTTTACAACAAAATGACAAGGAGGCCCAAATGTCCAGATGGCTAAAGACAATTATTACTGTTATTATTATCATTTTTGCTTGTTCTTGTAACAAAGACAAAAAGGCCAAGAAAAATAAGTCAACTCGTCCTGAAGTCGCTGAAAAAAACTCCCCTAACTCCAATACTGAACCAGCTCCCCTCTCACAAGAAAAAGAAGCTCCACCAAAGTCAAAAAAAGAAATTTCCGAAGAAAAGCTTGAACATGTAAAGCATCTTCGCAGAAAACTCGAAAGAAAAGAAAGAACCTTGGCTGGCGCACTTATTACATACAAAGACAAAATTTCTATTTTTGTTCAAGAAATCAAACAAGAACGTAACCGTAGAAACTTGGTTGAATACAATCAGGCAATTTCAAGTAATTCAATCAAGCATAATCTCGAGGCAATTCAAAAAGCTGAGGCCTACTGGGGAATTACTAATAGGGAAAAAGTAAAAACAAAACTGGCAATTGTCGACGCAGAAGGAACTGAAAAACTACTTGATCTAGACATCACCATGTTTAGCACCATGCCTGAAGATGAAATCGACAAACTACTTGATGAACTTGACCTTGTAATTAATAGAATCCAACCGACAGCCAGAGATCTTGTTATCACAGACAAGGAAACTGTGCTTACTCCTCTTGATGAGATTTACGAAAAACATATTCGTAAAGAGGAACGTGAGCGAGAAAAAAAGGAAATTGAGCGTAAAAAAAAAGCTGAAGCTGACCGGTTAGAACGAGAGCGTCAGGTAAAACTAGCAAAAGAAAAAGCGTTAGCAGATACCCAGGCTCGTGCAGCCCTTAATGCTGAAGCTCGTCGCCAAGCGTTAATTGCTAGGAAACAAGCCGATGAAGAGGCTGCTAGTCAAGAGAGGACTGCCAGACTACAAGCAATCGCCGAGGCTACACGCCAAGCAAAAATTGCCAGACAGCAAATAACAGCCGAAGAAAACCGCATAGCTGATGAAGTAGTAAAACAAATTGAGTATAAGAAACGCGAAGCTGAAAATCGTGCCCGAGAAAAAGCTGCTGAACTTGCTAGTAAGCAAAAAACAGCAGCAGCGATTGCTAACATCAAAATTATCAAACCCACTATCTGGACTTCTATTGCATATTACAGACCTGGGGGTGATGGTGCAGGTTACATCCGTTGGTCAAATGATAGCAAAGCAGTGGCTATCACCACCTCATCAAAAATGACTATTAAGGGTGTTCCTCAAAGCACAACTTATGAGCTTGAATCTAATTACGATAACAGCGACTATATAACCGACATGATCTGGTCTCAAAGCAAAACCAAAATTGCAATCTATTATTCACATTCTTGTGCACTGGAAAGAGGAAACGCCAAGATTGCAATTTACTCGTTAACAAATGATAAAGAGCTCTGGAGGGTGGAAGTCGAATGCTCCCAAGCCGCTAGTTTCCTTGGTTGGTTTGGTGATTATATTGTCCTTAAAGCATCCGCTGGGTACAGTAGAAATTTTCACATTTACATTATCAATACGAAAACCAAGAAAACTCAATCATTCACAGCTGACGCGATAACCCCAGTAAACAACTCCTCTGTCTTTGCTGCAAGCTCAAAAAGAATAATCCAAGTCAGTCTTTCTGACAGAACAATTCTAAAAGAGTTTAAGTTTTGTCGAGATGATGACGAGTCTCTTTATTATTCTTTTTGCCCAGGAGAGATTGACATTCATAAACTCGCCTACACGAGCGGGCATCTAATTTCATCAGAGTCGCCACAAAACGGAGAAAGTAGCTTCTCCATTTGGGACACAACTTCTGGAAATAAACTCCACTGGTTTAAAGGTGACGAACCAAGAGATCTTTGGTGGCTAAAAGACGGCAAAACAGCAGTTATTGCTTTGTCGTCTGGCACAATTTTTACAGTAAATGCGAAAAGTGGATCAATTTACGAGAAAAAGCTCGTAGATGGTGCGATTGGCTTTTATGGCTATAATGTAAACACTTGGTCCACTAAAAAACCTCATCTTGTTATCAATAAAAATTCTCCTCAGCACGAAACAGCTCTTAATGAAAAAGCAGGTTCGTACAATACTCTCTTTGTCATGGATATTAGGGACCAACAAACAAAGGCCGTCTTGGTTATGGAGTCAGATATCTCAGATTCTGTCAGACTTTCATGGAGCCCAAACGGCAAGTACCTCGCAATTGGAGACAAGGGACTCCTTCATGTTTTCAATGTAAGCAATATTTGACAATAAACCCACCTTCGACAAGGTGGGTTTTTACTTGACAAAACCATTAAAATGTATAAAACTAGTATGAAAGGTTGATCTTTAACAGAAGGAGGTCGTGATGACGAAAAGATTAAAATTCTCCAGACTTATCCTAGGTATTATCTGTATCGCACTTGCAATTCTGATTTTCATGGCCTTAATTCGTTTTGGCACTGTATTTGCTTTTCTCATGATCTATCCGTGGATTTCCGACGCCTTGCAATCCTCTGCTGGAATGAATCACTGGCTAGCAAGTATAATCGCCTTTGTTCCGGCAGTCGTCGGGGTAATCGGCATTGGGATGCTTTTCTCCTGGAATAGGAAAAGACGAACTATCGGCATGGTCATGGCGGGTATCGCCTATCTCACCACGTGCGCCTTTATGTACTCCATTGAGGCAGATCGCTCATTTGACCCCATTACAGGAAAAGCAAATAAATGCTATGCTGCAGGCTTAAACGGTTATGAAGAAATTTCTTGTGAATGGAAATTCCATCCCGAGACTGGCAATCCCGTCATCACAGACCTTGGTGAAATTAAAAAAATCATCACCTCAATGAATGTTTCAGAAAGTGAACCAAGGATCTCCAATAAGGTCCGTCCAAACAAAAACCTACGTTTCTTCTCTGTTGATGGAACACCTATGTATTGGTACTATGAATTTCCAGATGGCGTAATTGACATGTTTGACTCCCCTGGTAGACATCCACACTTCAACACAGTACTGCAGCCCATCACGCCAGAAATTGTAAAAATCGTTCTTTATCCTCAAGATAATTGGGATATTGAAAGAGTTAATTTGCCAGACTCAAAGCCCATCAGCCAGGGTGACCCAAAAGCGCTTTCATCTGCCAACAGCGGAAACGATAGCGCTATGGAAGAACTTCGCGATCTCTATATCGAGAGAAAAAAGCAACTAAAACAGTAAATCACAAACACAAGGCCCACCGTAACACGGAGGGTCTTTTTTATACTTGGTAATTAAAATTTAATGCGTCGCGCAACTGATACATGGATCGTATGCCCGAATCAAAGTTTTTATTAACGAATCTCTCTTCTTATCTGACAACTTTTTAATTTGCGGCAAATATTTCTCAAGATCTTTTTCCAAATTAGCCAAAAACATAGCGGTTGGTGTAATTACATTGCAATGAATAATTTCGCCCACCTTGTTAAATTCATATTCATGATACAAGATCCCACGAGGTGCCTCCATCACAGCATAACCCTTACCAGCCTTAACTATGAAATCAACTTTTAGGTTTTTCATAAACTTCGGTTTTGCTCGCAGTTTCTCATATTGGACAAAAAGTTTATTTATCTCCTCAATTGAATTAATAATCTCAGTTGTCTGGGCTACTATATTATAGAATGAATTATAACACGGCAAGTTCACTTTTAGCTTATTCCAAGAAGCTTTTGCCTCTTTGTTCAGCTGAGCATAATTATTGTTCACTCGAGCAAGAGCGCCAACCATGAACGTTTCTTTCATATGATGTGAGCGTTTAACTTTTTCATATGGTAAAACAGTTTCTTGCACGTCACTTAGGAAATCCTCGACTTTATCATAACTATCATTATCTGAGAAATAAATGCTCCCATCATAAACTGCATATTCATTTTTATTTTTCAAAGAAACATAATTTGTTGGTCTTTGAAACTTTGGTAATTTATATTTCAAAACCACATCATGAATTTGCCTAGCTTGTAATAGAACTTGCTTTTGTTTTTGCATTAATTCTTTAAGTTCAACAAAGTCTGGCTCAACATTAAATCCACCAACTACACTATTAATCGGATGAACGGTTCGACCTCCAACAACTCGCGCTAACTGCACTCCCCAATCACGAACTTGAAGAGCAATTTTTGACTCTTTGGTATACTTATTTATCAAAGCAAAATTATTACTAACACCTACGATATCAGGAAACGAGAAAAAGAAAGCATGTACTGCATGACTATGAATTATTTGCGCATTTTCTAGGATCTTACGAAGCAATATTATTTCCGGAGTTACCCTGACACTAAAAGCTGCCTCAACGGCCTTAATTGAAGTTAAATTATGCACAATCGGGCATACACCACAAATCCGCGAAGTTACAATCGGAGCTTCGTAATATTTTCTATTTAATAATATTCCTTCGATCAAACGAGCTCCCTCTTCTGTGTCCACGCGAGCTTGAGCAAAATCATTACCAAGCAAAGCCCCAACGAAACTCAGGTGGCCTTCAGTTTTGGCGATGTGATTTATTTTAATAGTTTTCATAAAGGATATTTTATTTTACCTGTATTAACAATTAACATTTTTTTATCTTTCGGTAATTTGTTTTTCAATTGAAGCATCAACGCCAACCCAGCAATACCAGAGGCCTCACAATCTATTTGTTGGCACGCAGCAACTCTCAAGGCCTCATCAATAAATTGTTCTTTAACGTTATAAACATCCGATTTCGAACCACAATAACCAGCATAGCGATAAAGTTTAATCCACTGCTCATCATAATTAACAAAGGGCAAATGAGGGGAAAACAATTTATTAGCCTTAGTCTTCGGATTGTTAGTGGTCGACCCAAAAAAATTACAAGCTCTCAATTTATTCACTCTACCCCTAAACCTTGGGTCATGATGACTTGTCACAACCTCCCGTTTATTAATATTTAAAATATTTTCAAATAAATGTCCCGACCCAAACGGAACAAAACAATAGTCAGGAGAACTGTTAATAATTTCATAACTTAACCAGTCATAATATCTAGTTGTCGGATCAAGTGCTTCACTTGACGTAATATCGAAACCATTTTTATTTTTTGTTAATCGCAAAATTTCATTCCAAGAAAACGCTTTTTCACTTAAATCAGTTTTAAATATCTTGCAACCAGTTTTATACAAAAATTTCAGAATTTCATCATCAATGTGATTATCAACTAGTACTCGCAAATTAGGTAATTTATACTTTTTCAATTGCACCTGAATGGCAATCGCTGCTGAACCTGATGAGATTATTGAAACATCGGGTAATTTACTTATTTGTCCCCCTTTTTTTGACAACAAGAAATCACGATAAGTCACTACCATTTCCCAAGCCATTCTATCTTTATGCGTCCCCGTTGGATTATGACTTTCATCCTTCAACCAAACATTATTAAATCCAGGTACTTTTATTTTGTAAGTTGGAGTAGCGGGAAACTTCGGATCATCAACTGGAAATTCGGGCTTTTCTGGATTATTTTCCGATGCAATTACAATTGACTTTAATATTTTTTCTTCTTGCTTGGTTAATGCCATAAATAATTTCTAATTATTTTCTAAGTTTATTTCTTTTCTTCCAAACTAACTCTTTAACGCCAAAAACTTCAAAAAATTTAGAGATTTCTTTATCTGAATATTTTTCTTTTAATTTTTTGATTAAATTATCTACTTCCGCATCTTCAACTAAACCACGACAACCCCAACAGCCTTGCATTGATTTTGTACAAATAGCATCACATCCGCCTTGCGTAATTGGCCCCATACAGACCTCACCATATTGCAAAACACACTTTTGTCCCCTCACTTGGCACTCATAACAAACTGGATTTTGAGTAATAGCTGGTTCTTTGCCAATTAATAGCTGGTATACAAAATCATAAAATTCTTCTCCTGTTATTGGACATCCTGGGATAGAAAAATCCACCTTAACGTATGCACTTAGTGGCTTGACATCCAAATTCTCAATTCCCTTTTCACCTTGATAAACATAATCATGAATTTTGTTTTTATCTTGATACATTTTTAAATGATAAATTCCACCCATATGTGCGCAACTACCAATTGAGATGACATACTTTGAATTTTTCCTAACCAACTTTAACTGTTTGATATCTCGCGTGGTCAAAGGGCTACCTTCAACAAAAACAATATCGTACTTTTCATCTGGTGAGTGTTCGTCCTCTTCAAATAAACGAAAATTTACTATTTCAATTTTTTCATTCAATTCAAGTAACTTATTTGGTAAATCTAAAATCGCAACACAGCAACCTTCACAGCCGGTCAATGGGAATATTCCTACTTTTATTTTGTTATTCATAGTAATAAGTAAAATGTAAAAGGTAAAAAGTAATCACAACTGTTTTTGAATTGATTTTATCAAACCATTTATAAGTCTTTTCACCTCATCTGCATGATTTACTAACTCTTCACAAAAACTGCTTTCTAATATATTAAGACCTCTTGAAACAAGTAAAAAACTTTGCACTTCTGACAACGAACCCCTCGCTTGATAATAAAATCGAATCTTATCTTTGAAATAATAGCGAGAAAATCCTTCAGCAATGTTGGCGGTGATCGATATTGAAGCTCTTCGGATTTGACTTATAAGTCCAAATTTTTCTTCAGCAGGAAAATCCGATGTCACCTCATAAACTTTTAAAGTAAATTTATATGCACGTTGCCAAGCCTTTAAATCGTAATAATTATTTATTTTATTCATAACAGTCCCTTATTACCCTTTACACTTTACTGGTTACTTTTTACGTTGTTCCAAAATTGCCTTTAATTCTTCAGGTCGATTGGTTACAAAAAAGTATGGTCGTCTTTGGCCAGCAACTGTAATAACTAAACCTTTACCTCCCCGAGGCACATAACCAACTGTTTTGTCACGACCAAATCGAATACCGTAACCTAAATAATTTTGAAACTTATACTCACTAAATTCTATTTTTTTTATTTTACTTATTAAAATACGCTTGCGGAATTTCATAAACCCGAAGATTAAATGCGTATCACTTACCTTGATGTTTAACTCTCGAAAAGACGCCAAAATGAAAACATTCAACAATAAAATAATTGCTAATACAGTTTTTGAAGCGTTGTCCAAAGCAATTGGTTTATCTGTGTACTGCGACATTAGAATTATAAGAAAAATCAAACAGGTGATTACCAGAATCGCAGTAATTAAATGATAAGTTTGAACCTTGTCTTTGAAAATTGTTGGCATATTTTTTATCTATTCACTCATTAAAAATAATTTACACTTCTTAAAAATTCATAATTAAACACAGGACCATCTTTGCAAATATACTTGGACCCAATAGCACAATGCTGACACACTCCTACTCCGCAATGCATTCTTTTTTCCAATGAAAAATACATATTAGCTGGCTCAACCTTTTTGGCCAAAAGTTCTTTCACAACGAACTTGTACATTATCGCTGGCCCACAGACAAACACTAACGAATTCTTCAATAACTTCTTTTTCTTTATTAAGTCCGTAACAAATCCTTTTTGTTTAGCAAACCCGGGAATAGTTTCATTTTCCAAAATCAATCCAAAATCATGTTTGTTTTTTATTTTTGAATACTCTCTTTTGAATACTAGTGATTCCTGTGTCGAACAACCAACCAACACTTGAAGCTTAATATCTTTACGATTGCGATTTTCTTCGAACACGCTTCGCAATGGAATAAAACCACAACCACCACCGATCAGAATTAAATTTTTAGTAACCTCAGGAAATCCGTTACCAAAAGGTCCACGCACAAAAGCTTTATCGCCAACCTTCAGGTTATTTAATTTAGCAGTTAATTCTCCAACACTACGAATTGTTAAACAAAAATGTTTATCTGACAACTTTGGGCTCGAAGAAATTGAAATAGGGCATTCACCAAAACCTGGTAAGCCAATTTGCATAAACTGCCCTGCCAAAAATTTTAATTCATTTTGCTTGTCCAAACTAAAATAAAAAGTATTGGTAATTGAATTTTCTTTAACTACTTTAATAACCTTTGCTGGTTGTAGGGCATATTGATTTTTCATACTTTTTTCAATTCTTGCAAATTCTCAGCAATATTAATTTCAACTGGGCAAGTTTTGTAACAACGCATACAACTAACACAACCATAGTAATCGAACTCATCAGGAATGCGTACAAATTTATGATAATACCAAAAATATAATTTCTTTTTTACTGAATCCAATTCTTTATTACCACCCGTTATTTCAGAAAACTTTGGATAAAAACAGGTTGTCCATTGTCGTGTTTTCACGACTTGATCAAATTCAACCTTATCCTTCTGGTCAAAGCAAAAACAGGTTGGACAATGGATTGAGCACTTCCCGCAACTAAGACAAATTTTAGCTAATTTATCCCATAGTGGGTGGTCAGGATTGTTCAATATTGCTAGCTTTTTTTGTTCAATCAAAGGATTGGGACCATGCTCAGGTATAAATCCAGCAAATTCAATATTTTCGTAGTCTTCAATTTTACTTTTTTCCAGAAGCTGTTGACCTTTTTCCGAGCCGGAAAACAAAATCAAATTACCACTCTTCTGTCTTTCAACAAAAACATCAAAAATAAGATGCTCTAACACATCTTCTTCATATTTTTTATTAAACACTTTGTATTTACGTAAATCATCCTCAATGCCATTAGTTAAACCAATATAATGTAAGGATTGTCGACGCTTTTGAAAATAATAATCTTTAGCAAAAACCTGTTCAAATAAAGCCAAGGCTCGTAAATCTAAAATATTTAATCCAAGAATAAAAATAGGCTTTATTTTTTCATTAATAACTTTAGCTACGTCCTTGGAATATGTCGCCATATCTTGTTTAGCTGGCAAAACAATTGACTTGAATGAATTCAATGGTATGTCACCAGACCAGTCCATATCCCCCGGTTTAAAAATTTGTTTAACTAAAACCATTTCTCCATCTTTAACTGGAGAATAAACGAAACCCTTTTCTAGCAATTTTGCTACAAATTTATCAAATTCAGACTTTTTCATATAATAGGATTATAACAAAATTTTCACCTAAACAAAAGAACGAGCTGTGATTAACCTGCTTACAGCAGGTAGGCTCGTCCTTTCAACTATGACTATTTACACTTACAGGTCTTACAACCACAGCTGGTACATTTAGATTTACACTTGCAAGGAGCGCATTTACATTTGTCACATTTCATAATAATACTTTATTTTTATAGTTAAATTATAACACAACTAATCCTGCAAGCGAAATCCACCAACTTTATTACGCAAGCGATTGAGTTTCAATAAAAATGCAGGTTTAATAGTTAATTCCCCATAGCGATCATTAATTTCATCAAGATATGGTAAAAGTTTTTTTTGTTGACGATCTTTTGAGAATAACGGCAACTGTTGGTAATCTTTTACTAAATTACTAACATGAATTCCAAGTAAACGTACAGCATTGGGAAATTTGAAATTTGAAATCTTCTTTTTTCCAAGTTCATAAAACCGAAAACTATCATTCAAATAACCTGGAAAAGTTTTACGTACTCCACCGTGAGTAAAATCAGCATACCTCCAATAAACAACTATTGTCTTACCAGCCAAATTATTACGACGCAGTTCACGGCCGGTCTTTTCACATAGATGCAGTAATACAGTGAGTATCTCAGTTTTATCAAATGTGTTCTTAGCTAAAGTATATGACCGGCCAACAGATTTTGCTTCTGCTTGTTGTAAATAAGAGGTGACTGGCTCGTTATCTTCACCCCACGACATGTTCTGAAGTTTCTCACCATAAAAAGGACCGAAAATCCTGCATAGTTCCGCCTTTGGATATTCTCTAAGCTTGCTAACAGTATCAACACCTAAATCACTCAAATGCTTTTTTATCCGCCTACCAATACCACAAAAATCATCTAATTCAATATTGCTCAAAACTGCCTCTTTATTTTGATCATTAATAAAAAACAAACCATCTGGCTTGTCTAATCCTGAGGCTAATTTAGCCAATAATTTATTTTTCGCAACACCTACTGAACAAGTAACCCACTCCCCTAACTCGGCCTTAATTTGGGCTTTGATTCTCCTAGCTGAACAACTTATTTGTTCAGCATCTTTGCAATAACCAGTCATATCCAAAAAGGCTTCATCAATACTAAAAACCTCTACTTTTTCAGTATACTGCTTGAATATTTCTATCATTTTCCTAGAAGCGTTTTCGTACTTTAATCCATCTGGTTCTACAAAAATAAGAGCCTTACAAAGAGCCTTAGCCTCAAATGGCAACATGCCCGTTTTGATCCCCAACTTCTTAGCCTCCACAGATGAAGCTACAATTACGCTCCGCGAACCTTCCTTGCCAGAAACAACGATCGGCCTACCGCGAAGGTATGGCCGGGCTTGCTGTTCAATGGTGGCAAAAAACGAATCCATGTCTATGTGAAAAATTGTTCTCTCAATTATCATAGTATGCTTCTGATAATAACCATTTATTACTTTCTGTATTGAAACACAATTTGAAATAATTCCCGTTCGAACTTACTGAATAATAATAAACCTTGTCCCGGCCGATTCTTTCGCTATTAACCAAATTCACTTTATTTATTGAATGTTTTTTATTATTCCAAGAAAAAGAAAGCGGCATCACCCGATCCCGCATAAAAGCAACTAAAACTTCGATTTGTTGATTGATTTGTTCTAACATATCATCATTCTAAACTACCCGATAAACTTCACCAAGTTTTAAAAGGAAAATCAGGTAGTATTTTTTTATTCCGACAATCTCTTTAGAAATTTTAAAATTGATTTCTTGATATCTTCAGTATTCATACAAATAATAAGGCTAAACAAAGCTAGACACGGCAATAAGGCTCCACTGCCAAAGACTAACCAAGTTTAAAGATTAATCTTAATAATTAATTCTGGAGTTAAAGGGATGTAGGTTGGTGTCATAAAAATAATAGGGCTAAACAAGGCTAGATAGGGCAACAAAATTCAATTACAATTTGTTCTCCAAATTTAAACCTTGAATCATTAGTTTATAATAGTACTCGATTAAACATTAATTGTTAAATCCTGCCACAGGGCAACTACTGTACGATAAGCTTTTTTCATTTTTCTTTTATGCATATTTTTGAAAGGTGGAGGAGAGTTAAATATCCCATGCTTATAAAATATCTAACCCTCTCTCCTTATGACTTATTATTTTAAATAAATTACTTTACCAATTGGCATACGATCATGTCCAGTATATTCCATAAAAACACTGCTTGCCTTAGTTGTCATCATGTACACTCGCGTAATGTTGTGGTGACGAACTTTTATTGCTTTCAGCCCTTCCGGAGTTTTGAACCATTTTTTCTTTTCATAGCCCATTACACTAGGAACAGTCACCACCTTTGGTGCTAGCCAGTCCCAACGGCCATCTTGAAGTGATTCTTGCTTAGCCCAACCTGTCTTCGGTAGCTTCAACAGACTATCTCGATTACCCCAATGATATAGCTTCACTCCATCATCTTCTTCTACTGGTAAAAATGGTTTATCTTGCCAAAAGAATGATTGCACTAACCTGCCCTTGCGCTGTTTTTCAAACTCTTTGCTCGTAAAAAATTGTTCTAGCTCTACAGGGTTAATCTTATCAATATAAAATGAAATTCCTGCACACATAAAATAAGTAATTGGTAATTAGTCCCGATAAATCAGCAAAGCTGATTATCGGGATCCCTCCTTCCGTCGGGATAATGAGTAACTTGTAATAACCTAGGCGAATTTACGAATAATGGCTCTAACTACTCCACGAATTGCAACATCTTTGCAATAAATAGGTTTCATGGTAGCATTTGCTGGTTGTAGTCGAATCCGATTAGTTTCTCGATAAAATTTCTTTAGAGTAGCAAAAGCATTATTCAAAAGAGCTACTACCACGTCTCCATTTCTTGGAGAATGATTTCTTTCAACAACTACGAAATCACCGTCCAAAATTCCTTCTTCAATCATCGACTCCCCGCTGACTTTTAAGACAAATGCATTCTCATCTGGAACTAAATCTGCTGGGACTGCCATAGTTTCATGATCTTCGACAGCTTCAATTGGTTGACCAGCGGTAATTAGTCCAACTAGTGGTAATTCAATTGACTTACTGAGTTGCATAACTTTTGATGTCAATCCAATCCCCCTTGGTGTATCAGAACTTAAATCTAGATATCCCTTACTTTTCAATGTCTGTAAATGTTGATGTACAGTCGCTGGAGAGGATAACCCCATACCTTCGGCAATCTCTCTATAACTTGGTGAATAATCATAGTCTTGCATGAAACTTTTCACGAAGTTAAGTATTTCTGATTGTCTCTTAGTTAAAGTCATACGAGTTGATGTTTAATTTATAATTTCCAATTTTTCAATTTTCATTAAATTTGTAATTTTCAATTTTCAAACCTTTTTACCATCCAAAGAACTAGTTATCTTTTGAAAAATAAATACTAATTCTTGGACTTCATTTGCTAAATACTCTATTTTTTGTTTTCTACTAGAAACAGCCTTCTTCATCATACGTAACCAATGCTTTGTTTCCTGCGCTTCCTTTTTACAAATATAAATTTTATTACGAAAATCTTTTTTTGAACTAGCACCATTTGCTTCCATATAATTCGCCCCAATAGAAGTTCCTGAACGAAGCAGCTGGTTCAATATTGGACGATTCATAAAACATTGTTGTATATTCTGGCACAAATCAATAATATCCTCGCCGAACTTGGCAGTTCTTTCTTCTAAATCATATTTATTATTTTTTTTGTTATTATCAGTAATCATATTTGAAAATTTTATCATTGAAAATTTACTGTAAATTAGAAATTGTAAATTGAAAATTTTATTTTATAGTTCGGTTTCTGTTCGCATCTACTACCATTATACCGAACAGAAACCGAACGTCAATGATTAGCTGTGGATAACTTTTAAAAACAAAAAAAGCCCCAGAAGTACATACTCATAACACTCGTATGACTTCAGGGCAAGCCTTTTATATCTTAATCGTCTAATTTATCAAATACATCTTTTTCAGTAGAAATAAACTTGTTCCATTCAGCCTCCGTTTTTCCTTGTTGAAGAAAATCTTTTTTGATCTGAAAGCATTTACAAAAATTTTCAAACAAACCAGGAAATCGCTCCAGCAAATCCATAATCTTAGAAAACTGTGGTTGCTCAGCAATAGAATTAAAAAATTGTCGCATTAATTCCTGCGAACGATTATCAAGTTCGGATTTTGTTAACAAAGATTCAACTTTGTTTACTTGATCATCATTCATAATTATTCAATATTATCCATTAAAAAATTTGAACTTCCTGTGAATAAAGCTTTGGCCAACTCTTGTTCTTCTGCCGTTAAGTTCCCCAAAACACCCGCCAACTCTTTAGCTGGGAATTCTGTTTCAGTTCTAGGTTGTTCGGCATTAAATTTAAACATATTCTCTTTCATTAATCATTATACATAAAATCCATAAGCATGGCAATCATCTAATATTAACAAAATAAAACATAGCTGTCAATACTACAAATTAATGACCAATATATCAATTCTCCAAATAACAATCAATGACCAATTTTCAATAACCAAACCCAACAATTAATTTTCCCTTAATACACCCCGTTATCCCCATGAATTTAGAAATAAAAACCCCTCACTTTCTTTGAAAGTGAGGGGTGTGTTTTAATTACTCAGTCTTATCCAATTCTGCTGCTGCGTCTGCAGCATCGCCCTTGGGCAAGAACCTAGCCAATGCTGGCAAGACCTTGGCTGCGTCGCCCAGGCCATCAACCAAACGATGCGCAATCGCCAATCCGGACTGACCTTCCAGAACAGCTAAATCACCAAATTCCTTGGCAACCATCTTGGCAACTTCCACATCACCCAAGCGATTGATAGCTGCAGCAACATCGCCCTTCATGACCTCAGCAACCTTGACTGCGGCTTCAACCTTGGCGGCATGAATACGCTCAGCCAGTGCCTGTAGCTCGCCCTGGTACGCTACAGATTGCTCCTGGTCTGCCTGCTTAATCAGCAGACGCTCTGCAGAAAGAAGCTTCTCCACTTCCAGATCTGACTGCTGAGCAACCAACTTTGCCTCAGTTAGAGCCAGCTCAGCTGTCTGACGATCCTTGCTTCGAGTAAGGTCAGCTTCCTGCTGTGTCCTCTTGAGATCAAGATCACGCTGTAACTCAGCCTTTCTCTTGGCAGCCTCAAACTCGCTACTGGCTTCAATCAGCTTGTGTTTGTGATCCTGCTCAGTTCCTGCCTGCTCACGAGCATGCTCAAGCTCTTCAGTACGCAGATGACGCACTGCCTCAGCTTCACCACTGTCCTCAATGGTTTTTTCGTTCAACCTTTCCATCGAGGCGTCATGCTCAGCTTTTTCAGTTTCACGTACGGCAACTAACTCCTTTCGACTCAGCACCTGTAAGGCTTCAGTTGCCACGACTGTACGCTGCTTGCGTTCCAACTTCAGGTTTTGCTGAACAATGTCAAACCGCGCCTCATCCAGCATACGCTGGATTTCAGGATCAATAACTGTCACCTTGAGCAGGTCGACATCGTAGATACGCATGTTGTTCTCATCAAAGAACATTCCCTTGCGATCTTCACCGTCAACCTTTTTGCCCAGAATGGCGTCACGGATAATCTCCGTGTAACCAGCTTCAAATTCCGAAATGGTAAAGCCCTTGGCTACACCCTTGATCACGCTACGTACGTGATCACACAGGAATTTAACATAGTTGTCAACTGCAAACCACTTGATCTGATCCTCAGGGTCTTCAGCTTCGAAATTTACTCGATAACTAAGTTTCATGCTGGCTCTCACCAGATCACTGGTCACGACCTCAATGATGTCGCTAACCTTGTTGCCATGAATACATAGATACACAGTTGGCAACAGCCTATCCGTAGTCTTGGGCTTCCCCATAGACAAAGCCATATGCTCCAACTCTTCATCGTATTCCAGAGTAATTGAAGCTGGGCCAACAACAACTCTACTCTTCCCCTCACAATCAACAACCTTGATTGCGAAGTTAGTAGAAGGCTTGACCAAGACGCCACCCTGATATTTGGTGTCCAGGATAACCGTCCGCGGCGGCGTGAAATCGATATCACGAGCGAACTCATCACCGCCAAAGCCCTTATGAGCGTCAGAAGTAAACTGGCGTAACCTGAGATCAGATTCAACACCACCAGACAAAGCTTGCTTATGAACCCTTTCAGATTCACGAGTAACCATGGCGGCCATAGACTCCGCTGGCATACCAGCGGTTTTGGCTCGTAACTCCTGATTGATGCGCAAAGACTCCTTGTTCCCAGGATAGTAGAGCTGGCACTCCTTATCGGACAATATCCGACGAGTTACCACTTCCTTACGAGGATCTGGCAAGAACATCTTGGGTCCCATAACCAGAGCAACCTCACCAGTCTCTCGGTTCAGCACGTAACGAGACTGACCTTCGGGAATGGCGATTGCATAGTGCATTTCTTCTTCACCATACTTGATGATAGAATGCTCTTTGCGCGGGAAGTAAATCATACCATCGCCAGTAATGAACAGCTCTTGACCCTGTGTGTACTGACGCTGAGAACCGGGCTTCTTGTAATCCTCTCCCTCATAAGCCTCAATGACCTTAACATAGATACCCTTACGAGCATCCAGTTCATAAGCCCGGAACTTGTTCTTGCCGTCCTTTTCCACAAAGTTCTGAGTAGGCCTGGGGAAAACAACCTGGGGTCCCTTGGCATATTCCTTGTCACCACTTTCATCAAGCAGAATAGCATATTCCAGCTTTTCCAGTGACACAGCCTTACGCACAAATGAACCGGTTGAATTGTCTCGTACAACCCTAACACCTGTCGGCGGAATAAAGAAAGCAACCTCAGTTCCTCGAATAACTACCAGCTTGCCATTGGTCAAACCCTCTTCAAGGGCCCGATCCATGGAACTACGCTGCTTCTTGGCAACCTTGGGAGTTTCCTTCTTCTTGGTCGTCTTTTTTGACGTCTCAGCTGAATCAGTCCCAGCATCACTTGCTTCACCACCTGATTCATCATCCTGATCGCTATTACCATCATCTTTACCGGTATCACTACCAGTAATGGTGGTACTTTCCTGCAGCTGCGCTTCTTTCCAATTAGCAGTAGCAGCTTCGGCATCGTACACTTCGGCAACCAAATACTCATTGGTGCGCAGTCGGTGACCTTCAATCACATCAGACCACTGGCCAGGCCACAGAGCAAAATTGCTCGGGCCCTGAACTACGATGCGTTTACCAACGCTCAAATCTACGGCGTTGTTCTTTTTTCCAGTCTGCGGATGATTATCATTGGCCGCAGGATTGTACAGCACCACATACCAGCCAGCCGGCGCAGTGATTAACCTCTGCCGAACTGCTTCTGTTACTACTTCCTCGAATCGTTTCGTCTTGGGATTGAACTTTACTGGGATATCATTATCACCCAGCGTGATGTTTGACGGTCCTACGACTGTGTCAATTGACCCTGAATTGGCATCTTGAATATGCGCAAACTCATTCGGAGTCAAAACTAAATTACGTCTTCCACTAGGATCAGCCATTCGATTCCTCCTCATTGTTAATCTAGGCCTCCAACAAAACGTTACATATTAAGGGCAAATACCCCAAAAATAGCAGTTTTTCTAATTTTCAAAGTTCATATTAATTTACTACAATTAATCACTAATGTCAACAGCATTTAATTTGCTAATTTTAGAATAAAAAAAAACGAGCTACTTTACATAGCTCGTGTATGTTAAATTTACCGATTTTCACGCATTTTAGTTAAAAATACGCCATTGGTTTTGGAAGATACTAAATCTAAATGGTGAAGAACAACAGCTTCTGGCAAATTTGGACTTACCGAAGAACCAAAGCCTGATTCAACTTCACCGTGATGCGCATTTATCAAATGACATAAGTCCGCCTGTTCCTCCTCGTTAATTTTCAAAGAGTGCAAACGAATTGTGCGATCAATCAACAAAATAGCATTAGTCATATGACCAACATTAAAGCCAGTACGTTGATTATATTCAATTTGCAAAGTAAGCTGGTAATCCTTCAATTTACCAAAATCATGCAGAATTATAGCAGTATTCAGTAAATCCAAATCTAGCGCTGGATAAAGTTCAGCCATCAATTCTGCGCCACGCAGCATTTCGTAAACATGTTGCAAAAGTCCACCATAATAAGCATGGTGATACCACTTGCCTGCTGGCCAACGTTTAAACGCGTTTTCATTTTCCATCAAAATTAATTGGAGTAGTTTTTTGAAACCAACATGTTGAATCTGAGAAATAACCAATCCAAGATAGGTCCACATCTCTTCAACCGATAACTGTGTCCAACCATCTGGAATTTGATCAAAGTCCTCGTCAAACCACTCAGTTTGATCTAAATCATCAGTCTGCTGACAAACTCGTGGCCAGTTGCCCTTTTTCTCAGGCCAGTTCATTGACAATTGAACCTTGTCCTTGAACTGATCAACCTGCGCAGTAATTGCATAAACTTGGCCTACATCAAACATACCTATAGCTTTTCCCTCTTCCATGATCGGTATTTGCCAAACCCTGAGCTCAACTTGACCAGTTTTATCACCAACTGTAACGGTCAAATAACTACTATCTCCGTTTCTGGTTCGTCTCACACTTGGTGGCTCATAAACCATGAACCGCTCATAAATTCTGCGACCAACTTGACCAAGTAAACTATCAACCCAACCATTTTCAGACTTATGCTTGCCTGAAAACTGGGACAGAACTTTCTTCATTTCCAACCCCCTGTAAATTATTCCCACTGTTTAATTGGAAATAACTCTGGCTGTTTAACTTTCGGCCTGCGAGTACGTACTCGTCCTTTAGTCGGACGTTTATGCTTACTAAGTTGAACCAACTCATCATCAATATCAGGTGCCTCATCGTAATCAAATAGTAATTCCTGCTCCTGCGCACGCATACCAAAAACATCCAAACCTGCTAATTCCATTTCCTGGATCTTTATAATACGACGCATTTCCACGTCCATTCTTTTTATTTCTGCCTTGGCAGCAAAAAACAAACTGGTGTCATTGGAATTTTGCATGATTAAATAACAAACCAAGCCCACACCAGTTCTACCAGCTCGACCAGCCCGCTGAATCATTGCAATACCGTTTTCCGGCATGGTGTAATTAATCACCACATCCAGGGCCGG
>JABHAL010000003.1 GCA_018674305.1 Candidatus Falkowbacteria bacterium
AAAAGTTTTGTGCCAAGTTGGGTATTTTTTTCAAGCAAAATAACGCGAGAACCAAGCTCTCCTGCGCGCGCGGCTGCCATCATTCCAGCGGGTCCACCACCGATCACTGCTAGGTTGTATTTATTCTTTGGCATTTTATTGAAGTAAATCTTGTTTTGGCTTGTTTAGTTGCTTGTCGTTTTTTGAGGAGATAACACTTTCTCCAGTCTTGTTCTCAATGTCTTTTCTCGCTTTTCCGGCTGTTTCGCCTCCTGCTCTTGCAACTTCTTTGTTTTCGTTTAAATTTTTTGGTTGTTTCTTTTTGGAAATTTCCGTTGTGGTCGCCTCGGCAAGCATGTTCAAAATAAGTTCAAGGTTTGTCATGTTATCCCTCAAATTTTGTTTTCGAAGATTTTTAAATTGTTTGTACTGTTTTACAGATTTTCCAGCCCATGCTTTTGTTATCTCGTCTGTTAAAATAGCAAATCCAAGACCTTGTTTTACCCCTCGTTCTTGCCATTCATCTGTCAAATCTTTTCTGACTTCAATTGTTTTAAGTCTTTGATTGATCCAATCTTTGGAATATCCTTTTTTAAGATATGTCTGCATTGCTCTGTTAATCGCTAATTCTGGATCTTCGGTTTCTTCTATTCGTTCGTACCCGACTTTTGCAAGCCAGAGTTTAAAAGGCTCAGCTTTTGGTGAAGGAATAGATTGGATAACACGCAGTAAATCTTCGGTTGAAAAACAGTCAGTGGCATAATTTTTGCCATCTTTAGCCATAAATTTCAGTTGTACGATACTTTCGTACACCTCACTCCCTTCTTCTTTTAATTTGCCTTTAAAATCACTCCAATATCTTTTGGGTATAGATGATCCCGTTAAAATTGCAATTACATCAATAATAGAAAAATACCAAAATTCCTTTTCACCGTCCCAGTGACGACGAACTTGTTTCTCGTGGAAAAGTATGATTGAAGTATCCTTTTTACTCATATTTATATTGTGTTTATAATTGAAGCTGTTTTATAATTGCCTCACTCACCAGCATACCATCTACAGCAGATGATACAATGCCACCAGCATAGCCAGCCCCTTCGCCGGCTGGATAAATACCAGTAATATTAGAATGCATTGTTTCCTTATTTCGCGTGATACGTAGCGGAGATGAAGAACGAGTTTCAATTGCAGTAAGTACAGCATCTGGGTGAGCAAACCCTTTTAGTTTTCTTTCTAGCTCTGGTAGCGCTTCCCTCAGACTATCAGCGACAAAGTCAGGTAAGCATTTGTCCAGCGAAGTTGGTGTCACCCCAGGTTTATAAGTTGGAATTATACTATTAACACCCTTAGACTCTTGTTTGTTTAAAAAGTCATTTACTAACTGAACTGGAGCATGATAATTACTTCCACCGGCCTCAAATGCTTTTTTCTCCCATTTCCTTTGAAATTCAATGCCCGCTAGCGGGTGATCGGATTCAAAGTCTTCAGTTTTTACATTTACAAGTAATGCAGAGTTTGAATTGTCTCCGTCTTGTGCGTACTTGCTCATGCCATTTGTAACTACGCAACTTTCCTCGGAAGTTGCGGGGACGACATATCCGCCAGGGCACATGCAAAAGGTATAGACACTTCGATTTTTTTTACTGTGGCTGACCAGTTTATATTTGGCTTGGCCAAGTTTTTTGTCATTATAAAATTTATCGTACTGCGATTTGTTTATCATTTCAGCTTTGTGTTCTATTCGTACGCCGACTGAAAATGGTTTTTGTTCGATATCTAATTTGTTGTTGAACAACATCTCATATGTGTCGCGGGCTGAGTAGCCGATAGCTAGCACAAGTTTGTCAGTCTCAATTTCCTCTTTGCCATTTAAAATTACACCCGTCACTTTATTTTTATTAATTTTAATGTCGGTTAGCTCAGTATTGAAGCGCACCTCACCGCCAAGTTTAACGATTTGTTTTCTAATGTTTTTTGCAACTTGGCGAATTTTATCCGTTCCGATGTGAGGCTGGGCATCCCAAAGTATTTCCGCGGGTGCTCCGGCACGGACCAGTTCGTCAAAAATATATTTTATTCGTGGGTTGGTGATTAATGTATTTAGTTTTCCGTCTGAGAAAGTGCCCGCACCACCTTCACCAAATTGAATGTTCGATTTAGGATTTAACTTTCCTGTGCTTAAGAATGTTTCAACATCTTTTATTCGTGAATCGACATCACCACCACGCTCAATTACCAGCGGTTTTAG
>JABHAL010000005.1 GCA_018674305.1 Candidatus Falkowbacteria bacterium
AAATCAATCAGTACATCAGTATAAATCAGTAATCAGTATTATGCAAAATAAGCCAAAATACCCCGTTCGAGTATCAGTTTCTGAAGCAGCCAGACTATTCGGGGTAGATCAACATACAATCAGAAGAGCTATAAAACGTCAGGAATTACGTTATATTGTGGTACAATCAAGATACAAGGTTAACTTCGAAAGTCTTGTAGAATGGTCACAAAACCGCATAACTGTCAAGAATAAAATGGAACAACGCGGTATCGGTCAATATGTGGACAAGTGGAAAATTCGGACAAAAAAGTTCAGCCCAGACTCAGATTTGGTGAATTCAAATCCAAAAGATCAAACCCCAAAGGAAATCTAAAATCCAAAAATGAGCCAGAAAATCTCATTTAAACAAAAGTAATTCACCTTAATAGCACAAAAACAAGTACCAAAATGGTGCTGTTTTTTAATTGATTTTATCCCGCAGTCTGGTATAATATAATGGAATTCAACTAACTATTTCCCAAAATAAAATATGAAAAATAACACCTTCACAAAAAAATACGTAGACTTCCTTAAAAAACTGAAAAAAGGGAAACTAAAACTTGGTCAAACGATCAAAAGAATTAAACACAAAGAAAGCTCCCAAGAAATTGAAAATATTAGAAATGATATTAATAGTATTTAAATTGTAAATATGCCAAAGTTTGAACAACAACAATCACAACCAGAAAAGGCAAAAGAAGGCCAATTCATTTCTTTTCCAAAGACAAGGGAAGAACTTATAGCTCAAATTAAAAAAACAACATCAGACTCTCTCGCCAACGCGGAAACACTAATAAGCCAAATGGGGTTGCAACAAAACCCTGAAGCAATTCAAGCATTGAACGAATTCAGATCAACCACTGAGCAAGCTGCAACAGAAACTGGGATTGAAAATCCTTCTCAAAACCCAGAGAGGCAAAAAATTCTGGACGAAGCTCAAAAACTGGTCCAAGAAAGCGAACAACTCAGAGATCGGCCCGTAATGGTAAAATATGATACAGATGTCGAGTTCGAAAATGACGGCAGTTCTGCTAGAGAAAAACTCCAGGAACTCATTGACTCAGGACAAATATCCGCTAAAAAGGTGGTAGAAATGACTCAAGAAGCTACAACAGGTATCCAGGCAGGCCATGCAGAAAAGGCCTCCAAAGAAACCGAACAACTTGAAGAAATGAAAACTGCACTCGAGAAACATAATTTAAAAGTTGGAACTGAATTTCACGTAACCAAAGGAGCCTCCCTTGACCATGGCAAATATTCTGTTTCCTCTATCAATATAGCAACTGGAAACGTATCTATTGATAAATTAGACAAATGGGGAGACACAGAGGTCAGTTACTCTTTCAATCCCGAAGAAGCTGCTAGTTTTGTTGACTTAATGAACAGAACAGAAGAAGGGCAAGAAAAACCGAAACCAGTAGCAAAAAAAACAATTTCGACAGAAACCAGCCCAACACAACCAGAAGAATCTCCTAGCTTGAGAAATGAACTGCTCTCAGCAAATAGGCTTGCTGATATTTTTCGTGCAGTAGAAAAAAGTGGCGGAATACAAAGAGGGGAAGTTACCATGTCTCCAGAATCGATAATAAATTTGTCCCTGATGTTTTCCCGAGGAGATCTTCCAGCAGAAAAAGTCCCGGAAGAAGATGGGCTTCGGGAAGCACTAGTAAAACTAAAAGCAAAACAAACAAAAGACAAAGCTATTAAAAAAGCAGAATCCAATGTCACAAACAAAGCCCCAGAGTCTGAGGTAAATGTGGCTAGCGAAATTCAAAGAGTCACTTCTTTCGACGCACTACTAACTTCAGTAGAAAAACAAGGCCTTGAAATACAAGGCTCCCAACAAAAATTCACACCAGAAGCACTGACCGATATAATTAAAAAATCCGTAGCCGAGAATGGCCTGTATCTATGGCAACCAGCAGTGACGGCCTGAGGAGAAAACTGGAGGAATTACTTATTACAGACCTTGACGAAACCGGGCTAACAAAATCACTCAGAGATGTTGAATACAAATTAGATACTCAATCTTATTACACAGGGACCAGCGTTTCACCTGAAAAGAACACGAGAAGAAATAGGTTGCTTGAGTGGGAAAATAGACTAAAAACAGACTTAACAAGAATTAAAAAACGACTTGGAAAATAGGCTATCCATTATATTATGCACCAAAACATAGAAATAAAAGCAAAATCCAGCAATCAGGAAGAGATTAGAGTAATACTAAAATCGAAGAGTGCTGATTTCAAAGGTATTGATCATCAGATTGATACCTATTTTAAAATAAATGTTGGGAGATTGAAATTAAGAGAAGGAAAAATTGAAAATTATCTGATCCATTATCAAAGAGAAGACAAAGCAGGCCCAAAGCAATCTAATGTAATTTTATTTAAATCTGAGCCAAAATCAACACTAAAAAAACTTCTAACAACTGCATTAGGAGTTTTAGTGGTTGTGGATAAAAAAAGAGAAATATATTTTATTGATAATGTAAAATTTCATATCGATACAGTAACTGACTTAGGTGAATTTATTGAGATTGAAGCAATTGATAGTGACGGTAGTATTGGTAGCGACAAACTGCTAGAACAATGCAAACACTACCTTGATTTATTTAACATCCCTAAAGATAATTTAATTTCAGGTTCGTATAGTGATTTATTATTACAAAAATAACTATGAAAACTTTAACTTCAGCAGACGCAAAGAAACTTGCGCTTAAAATACTCACTGAAATCAACCCCCTCGACCAAAGGGAGTTTTTGGTGGTTCATTCAGAAAAAGTTGGGCAAGTTGCAAAATTAATTGCCCAGAAATTAAATATTAGAAGTGAAGTATTTGAAATCGCTGGCTGGGTACACGATATTGGCTATTCAAAAAATTCTGGCACTCATGCAAATTTTGCAATTCCAATATTGAAAGAATTAGGTTATGAAGTTGATGAAATACTTAAAGACTGCATTTTGAACCACGGCAACGAAGGCAAACCAAAAACTGCTGAGGGCAAAATATTTCAATTAGCTGACAAATTCAGTATTTTTGATTTAGATGTAATTAAAATCATACTTAAACATGGAACCTTTCCACTAAAAGCCGAAGATATTGCTTTTCTAAAAATGATGACGGATAAATCGTTTGAATTATTGAAACAATTTTCCGACTAACCAAAACTCTTTTCTAAAAAACTATATGAAAATAATTATTGGTACCAAAAACCAAGCCAAAACCCAAGCGATTAAAGATGTTTTTGAGCAAGTTTTTTCGAATTTAGAAATTACCAACGAAAAATTTTCTTCCGACGTTTCGGAACAACCGCTCTCAGAGGAGGAAGGAATAAAGGGAGCACTCAACAGAGCGACACATGCGAAGTATAAATATCCTACTGCTGATTATTGTATTGGAATGGAGGGTTATGTTAATACCAACAATTATGGTATGTTTTTGGCTGGAGCTGTAGTAATTATCAACAATGAAGGAAAAGCCGGAATTGGCTTAAGTGCCAAAATGATTCTTCCAGCTTTTATTCAAGAAAAAATTAACGAGGGACAAGAACTTGGTCCATTAATAAAATCGCTATTGAACGATACTGAAGGAAAAATTAGACATTATGACGGGACAAACGGAATTTTATCAAAAGGCTTATACAACAGAGTTGATGAATTCAAAGACGCTACTAAATGCGCTTTGGCGTGCTTTCAATCACCTGAATTTTATAATGAAAACATAAATTAACGATATGGACAATTGCATATTCTGTGAAATCATTACCAAGAAAAAACCCGCTAAAATCATTTACGAAAATAGAGATGTACTTTGTTTTTTACCAAAAAAAATTGAAGTTCATGGTCATACACTTATAGTTCCAAAAAAACATTTTCAAGATTTGTATGACATTCCAGCAAAAATTCTTTGTGAATTAACAAAAGCTACAAAATTCCTAACCATTGAATACCAAAAATCCATAAAGGCAACTGGAATAAACTTAATGCATGCAAGCGGTAAAGATGCACAACAATCAATATTTCATTTTCATTTCCACTTACTTCCAAGATTTCAGAATGATAGTTTGGACACATGGCCAAAATTTAAAAAAATAAAAGTAGATAATGACGAACTGTGGCAAAAACTATTTCCTGGGGTAAACTAAAGGATAAACTTTAAATAAGCACACAATTAACAACTAAAATCTATGGAACCAAAAGAACCTACAACTGAACAAAACCAAGGTCTTACCTTTAACTCTCTTAAACAAGAAATGTTGGACATGGAAGGATCAACTATGGATCCTGAGAATTTTGCCAAATATTTAGTCTGGTCACTGGCCAGATCTGGTGCGAGCAAAGAGCAAATATTAAGTGCGGCTACAGAATTCAATTCTGAATTCCCACATTTTCAACTTGAAACAGTAGAAGAACCTGTCAGTAGCACAGATGGTGTTAATGGAGGTGTTGACGGCCCATATTTTAAATTCAAAAAAGAAGTTGCTCAATAAATCACTAAATATAACTTTTCAATTTAAATAGAACTATCATGAATAGCGCAAAGCCCGAACAATTTATGCCATCGCAAGCAGAATCCAAGAAAGCCGAAAGCATATTAACAGAAGAACAACGAAAAGCCTCTAAAATTCGAGAAAAATATCATGAGCAATATCAACCACCTTGGGAAGATTTTGCTGAAAGCAATATAGATAAAGTCTCTAAAAAACGCAAACCACCAACGCCAGAGCAGATCAGAGACATGAATCAAAGAATTGTCGAACTTGGTGAAGCATTTGAAGGTTCAGATTTAAATTGGCATTTAGACGGTGCTTTGAATATTTCTTTTTTAAACGGTGCTGGGAATAATCCCGATAATTATATTGGCAACCACAAAGATGTCGATATATCAGTTGAACAAAGCGAACTCGCTGAACTTGAAGCTCAACTATTAGCAAAAGGTTACGGCTTCTTTTTATCTAGAACTGACGGTAAAACAGGCAATAAAGTGCTTAGACGCGTAGACCATGAAAATTTTCACGATTCTGACACCGAACATATGCTTATTGCCGCCATAGATAAAAACGGCAAAGTTCGCAACGACAAAGCACTAAATTTCGTTGATGTTCATATTATTGAAAGAAATGAAGAAGGTGAACCATTAGGAAAAGCCGGCGTCACTATTCCAGAAAAATGGGCCAGACCACAACCATTAAAAATTCATGATCAAAAAATTAACTTATCCCATCCAGGAAAAGTTTTGTATTACAAGCTACATGAGGGCAGGGACTATGACATCACTGATATTCAAAGATTAATAGAAACAGGTGAAATAACAGAAGAAGACGTTGATGACGTGGGAGAAATTTATGAAAATGAATTTAAAAATAACCTCGAACGTGGACAGAAAGTTTTCAGAAACGTAGCCGATAAAATCAAACCAAAAATGTCTGCAAACGATATTTACAAGGTTATAAGTGAGCAACCTGAATTTCAAAAAGGCACTGACCTAGAAAAAGGCCTACAACAACTCGCTCAAAAAATTTCCGAATCAGAAGATAAATCCACAGAGGGGATACTCCGAATTGCTATAACAATGTTTCAAGTTGAAAGTAAAAACAAAGAGAAACGTAACGAAATATACAAAATCAGACAACAAGTGAAAGCTACCAATGAGTTGAAACAGTTACAAGCTGAAGTAAAAAAATATAAAAAACACCCCGCAGATTAAATAATCCTTTTATAACCAATAAAAACTATGACGAAAAAATTTGAAGATGGCCCAGCGGGGTCAGAAAGCCCGAAAGAATACTCCGCTCAAGCTTTACAAAAAATTCATCAACTTACCATTAAGGTACGCAATTTAATTACTTGGGATCTAGGTTCTATGTGTACAGACACGGAAGAAATTCAAATAGTCAAGGACTCAAAAAATGCAATGGATGAAATCGAAAATATATTTAAAGTTCCCAAACAACGATATTTATATAATGAGAAAAAGAACACAGAAAAACCACCCAGTAAAAGCCTGCTATTGTCTAATGAAGCTTTTGCAAAAGTACAAGAAAATTTAACTAAAATCCATAATATTATTGGTTGGGACATTGAGTCGATTTGCCATGACGAAACAGATCTTAGTGTAGTGAAAAGTGCCCGACAAGCATTTGAAGAACTAAAAGAATTATTAAAATAAATTATATAAAAAAAGGGCGTCAACTCATTGAGTCAACGCCCTGTGAAATTAAGTTCTAAGCAACCTCGAATTCGAAAACATCTTTGTCTCCGATTTCCTCGTTAGCCCAGACTTCCCACCACACATCATGGACGAGGTTAATCTGAGTATCAGTCAACTCCTGAGAACAAACCGCAATATAGCCGGTTGCTCCATCATCCGCTGTGATGTGGGTGAAGTACGGACAGTTCGTGCCGTCAAACACGTCCCGAATGGCCTTTGTAAGTATCGGACCAAGCGGTTCATCAGGCTCATAAAACGGAACCGAAATCCGATCTACATCATACTCTGTTGAAATGAAACGAAACTTCATCTTCATGATCAACTCCTTTGATCTATTTTTTTCAAGGTGAATTGATTAACAGTTGTCACTCCTTGGGAATGAACTTAGTAAGAATCATCACCTCGACGTCAAACTTGAGCTTGCGAAGCTCCTCGATGATGTCCTCGATATGATCATTCGGGGTGGAGACCAACCGCAGATACGGCTGGTGGACATTGCGATGATCCGTGACCTCAGACAAAACCACGGTCAATACGTACTCATCACGATACGACTTGTTCTCGAACAGTTTGGCAATCATAGCCGAAACGCCAGCAGCCTGCACTTCCTGAAAACCATACATCTCGATGTTAGGCATCTTAACCTCCAGTTTGTATTAATTACTATGTCTAACTACTTATCCTGATCTACTGTTGGAGAACTCTGACGCACCCAGCAAAACCGAGTGCCTCGCGAGCCAAAGCAGGCCTTCATTGGTCGACCCATTTCATCCCGCGGAACATCTTCTTGATTCCCCCCGAAAATGATAATCAATCCGACAACCAGAATAAAAAGAACGCCACCAATTACAGGTTCCATGAAACACCTCCATTGTTTCTTTATTATGACAACTTTCTCATCTGCAAATATCGTCGAACTCCAGCAACTGAAGTAAACAGAAAAAAATATGTCTGCATTGTCAGTGCGCCCCAGGCATGGGCAATAGCAGTTTCAACTCCTACTGCAACCTGTCCGCCAACCATGGAAAGGGTAAAGACAATGAACTCTCGGTCTGACAATTTTCCGCCTCGCCAAGAGAACCAAGCCCAGCCAATCATTTGAATCGCGATACAAATATATAGAAAAATCATTTCGGCCCCCATTTTCATTCAAATCTAAAGAACAATTTATTATAGAAAAAATTCCTGCTTTTGTCAAGAGTTACGTAATAGCTCAACACCTTTGCAATATTAATGAGTTAAATTTTACTTACTTAGCCACCTGGGGTTGAAAACCCTAGGCTATTATATTCTAAACCCCCATAAATGGGGCTAAGTCTCTTCAGGCTACTTTAGTAGCCTTTACAAAACCTAGCCTGGCCCTTTCAGGACCAGGTGGCTAAATACAATAATTATGAACATTTACATCCTAGAATTAATTACATTTAACTCCACGACAAGTGTTGCCAAGCTCTTGACCTTATTTCGTCATTATTAATTATAATGTACTAAAATTAAACAATAAATGCTTTCAATTCAACAAATCTCCCTTCCAATCACGCATAGTGAAAATGAACTGCAAAACAAAATTGCAGTGATTTTAGATTTAAAAGTTTCAGAGATTAAAGCATTCACTATAACTAAGCGAGCCATAGATTCAAGAAAGAAATACCAGATGATATATTTCGTGTATTCAGTCGCAGTTGAAGTTGACGA
>JABHAL010000006.1 GCA_018674305.1 Candidatus Falkowbacteria bacterium
ACCTTATGTTCAGGGCTAACCCGAGCATAAATATTAATATCATGCACAACTTTCTCAAATTGTTTGGGACTTAATTTATCAAGTTCAGCGCCCGTGATAGCATTTCCGAGAATACCAATTCGCGATCCAATTGCTTTGGCAGTAAGGGCGTGATCACCGGTAATCATCACTACACGAATTCCTGCTTGTTTACATAATGTAACTGAGGACTTAACATCCTTTCTTTGTGGGTCAATCATTCCCATTAAACCAAGGAATATTAAATCTTCTTCTTTCCCGGTCTCGCTATATGCAAAACCCAACACTCGCAGGGCCTGGTTGGCAAATTGCTCATTTTTTCCATGAATTTCAGCTTCCACTTGTTTATCTAATTCTTTCTTCCCAGTTGCCGTCATGATGTATCGACACTTGTTCATAATAATTTCCGGAGCACCTTTCATAAATAAAAAGTTTTTGTCTTCGACCTGATTCCAAACTGCCATATACTTACTCTCTGATGTAAATGGAGTTTCCTTCAAACGTGCGTAAGTTGGATTAATGCCAGCTTTCTTACCAACAACCAACATAGCTATCTCCGTTGGATCACCCATGAAATTCTTCTCAATCGCTGAGGCATCATTACACAAAACACCCGTCTCAATAATTTTCTTCAATGGCTCAAGTTCGATATTTTGTTTATTGACCTTAAATTCACCCTTGGTGTCATAACCCTTGCCAGTTACATCAACTTCTAAATTATCAACATAAATTTTTTGTACAGTCATTTCATTTCTGGTTAAAGTTCCGGTTTTGTCTGTACAAATAACCGTTGTACTACCAAGAGTTTCAACTGCTGCTAATTTTCTAATCAGCACATTTTTCTTGATCATTCTCTGTACTCCCAAGGCTAAACTTATAGTAACAACAGCAGGCAATCCTTCTGGAATAGCCGCCACCGCCAAAGAAATTGCAATTAACAACATTTCAAAAACTTCTTGTCCTGTGACATAACCCGCAATAAAGATAAACAAACAAAGAACTATAACCAAAATTCCAAGTTTAATTCCAAATTTTCCTAATTTTTTTTGTAATGGAGTAACTTCTTCCTTACTAGTTTGAATCATACCAGCAATTCTACCAATTTCCGTATGCATGGCAGTTTTCACAACAACGGCTGAGGCTTTACCGGTAGTAACCGTTGTTGAAGCATATAACATATTGACCCTATCACTAACGGCAACATCTCCCTCAAGTGGAGTGGTTTCCTTGCTCGCTGGCACACTTTCTCCAGTTAAATTTGATTCATCAACTTCCAATGACACTTCCTTAAGTAAATAACAATCCGCTGGCACACTTGAACCCGCTTCTAAAAAGACAATATCCCCAGGCACTAATTGACGAGAATCCAGCTCTTGTTTTTTTCCGTCACGCAAAACAATCGAAATCGGAGTTGCCAATTTACGTAAAGCTTCAATTGCCTTTTCTGCTTTGAACTCTTGGGCAAAGCCCAGAAGTGCATTTAAAACAATAATGGCGCCAATCACACCGGCGTCAAGATATTCATTTAATAGCAGAGAAACAGCAAAAGCGGCAATTAAAATATATACTATAAAGCTGTGAAACTGTGCTAAAAATATTTTCCAGGCAGAAAACCTTTGTTCTTCTTTCAACTCATTCAAACCATGCTTTTGTAAAAGCTCTTTAGCTTTTTTGGAACTTAAACCATTCTCAGAAGTACTGAGTTTTTTAAAAACTGCACTTTTCGATAAATTGTAAAACTCTGACATATTATGTACTGCCTTTTAAGTGAGGTATTATACTTATTATAGCAAAAAAGATGGGTAGCCACAACATTTAATCGATTTAACTAAATGCCTTTTTAACAAAATCAAGGACCTGTAAATAATATTCCTGTCCATGATCAACTAACTTTGCATATTCCTTTGGATCATTAAGCATTTTTTTAAATTTATCTTGTGAGACGAATTTAATTTTCTCAACTTCTCCGTCTATAAATTTAAAATCTGTAATCGATCCATCATATTTACATAAATACTCCTGCGAAATTTCTTTGTTATAATATTTTTTCTCTGGAGACTCTGACTTATGTTTAAATATTCTAGTTTTAATTAAATCTTCAAGTTTAACTGCTAAACCTAACTCCTCTTTTAATTCTCGTAAAGCGGTTACATCATAATCCTCACCTAAAGCAACATGCCCAGCAGCTGAAATGTCCCACTCGCCAGGATGTGTATCTTTGTCCTTCGCTCTCTTTTGCAATAATATTTCACCCTTTGAATTGAAAATCCAAATGTGAGAACTGCGATGCCAGAGCCCTTGACTATGTAAAGTTTTTTTAGTTTTCTTTTCACCAGTCAATTTACCAGCTGAATCAACAACATCCATGAATTCCACTTTCACTTCTTTTACTTTATAAATAATAAACAAAAATCCTGTGAGCAGAAAAGGGCCCGCTAAAATCAATGCTGCAAGCCAATTACCTCCACGACCAGCCATAATCATATATGAAAGCCCTAAACCAACAAACATGCCTCCACCAACCAGCTCATAATAACAAGCCACCCACAATACAATTAGAATAATTGCTGTTGGGATAAGGTGAATTAAAAAACCAGCGGTTAGCTGCCACCAGTTTCCATCTTCAGCAAAAACATCAAATGCTAAAACAGTTACTAGAATTACCAATAAAACTCCCAAAACTCTAGGTAAAATGTATAAAGTCCCTTTTGACTTTTGCATATTGACAAATATTGAAATAATTGCTAAATTATATTATAATAAAAGTAGCCGAGGTGGCTAGCCTTTTTAACAATTCAAGTGAGGTGTTAAAATGACAGGAGCAAGATCAAGTCCAAGAAATCGAGTAGCAATAAAGAATCATTTGATCACTGAAAAAGACCTGGAAACAATCAATCACGTATTTGATGCCTTTGAAGAAAACGGTGCAGAAGTCTTTGACGAAATGAGTCAAATGTACGGCAAGAAGCTAGTCACTACAGCTTACTTTGCCTTCATGTCTCAAAAGTTCGGTGGAAGAAGACAAGGTGCCTCAATGATTAGACGATCACCAGTTTATGCTGCAGCATGAACACACCACCCCCGTACACGTTCACTCACGCTGGAAGGAGAAACTTATGAATCCATATTACTAGCGCTAAACTACACTTTATGTTTAGCGCTCTTTTTTTTGTAAGAATTCATCTAATTTTTCATGATGACTACCTAGTCCCTCAACTTGACGATCTATAATATTTTTCACTCTCTGTCTAAAATTATCTATATACTGTTCGTCTATGACTGAACCACTTTCATCAAGCAGTTCTGGTCTTAATGGTTCCCAGCACAAAACATCTAGCCCACCCATACCAAACTCATCATTAATTTTAATTTTACCTGCCATTTCTTTGTTAAACTCTTTAACGAAAATTTCAATTTGTTCTGATTTAGAGACCTCTGCCATTCCTTTGTCATACAAACTCCATAGTTGAAAACGCATCTGCATACCCGAAGTCAAATCATTGGTGACATCCTCAATATTTTTTCTTAATCTTTTTTCTGTAGGTTTCAAAACAAATCGATCTAGATATTCATGCAATTTATCACGATCTAAATCATAGGCTCTAGCTAAAAGCTCTGCATCAGATCCGTCTTCTCTCGGCGTAGACTCAGCTGCAATATATTTATCTAGAAATAAAAGTTCTAATTGGGGAACTAAAATTTTAATACCTCCAAAATCCACATCTTCTGCAGTTTCATGTAGTAAATCCTCAGGAATTTCTTTTAACCCCTTAGTTGCACTAAGTGGGAAATATTCTTGGTTTCCAAAAACCTCTGCGAACTCAATAGGATAAATTGAATGTGATGTTTGTACTTGTTTCTGTTTTTCCACATCAACCCCGTATAACTCAAAATCACTATGAGAACGAATTGGGAAATTTACAGGATTTTTCTTTCTTCCGACCACCTGACCAAGCAAAGCTATTTCTGTACCAGTCCCCTTCCCCTGTAAATAATTGATTTCATTTCCATCTCGTTGTGGAAACAAAGATGTAGCTAACAAAACTTTTTTATAAAAATCCTGCAAGTTCGTCATCAATATACCACCTTGTCCAACTGTTTCTTCTTGCCATTTTTTCAGTTCTGCAAGCTTCTCACTGCTGATAGGCATTTTAACTAAACCGTTTTCGTCAATTTCAACGCCCATTGACTTAAAAAAGTCCTGAGCTTCAATAATCTCAGGTGAAAAATCTTGTTTTTTAGTTTCAATTACTTTTTCTGGACTTAACATAGTTTTGATTTAATTATATTTGGAGGTGAGCCTGCCTGCCGGTAGGCAGGGGCGGGATTCCCTTCAACTCCTCGTTCCTCGTCGCTCAGGGCAGGCTTCTCATCCCACCTTTTGCGTTGAAAATAAAATTTAAATGGCGGTGAGGGCGGGATTCGAACCCGCGGTACGTTTCCGCACACACGCTTTCCAAGCGTGCTCTTTCGACCACTCAGACACCTCACCGAACGATAACTTAATTCTAGCAAATTCTATACACTTTTTCAACCTTGACTTTATACGATTATAAGTTAAAATAGACGCAACAGATAATTTGTTGTTTTACAATCCTTTAACAGGAGATGATTATATGACTTGGCAGCAGTTTGTTAAGGACGTAAGGAAGGGCTGGTTGCCGTGCTCCATTACTCTATTTGGTGTATTTTTGATACCTTTTATAATTTACACCAATATCAACCAGCTTTATATCCTTGCTACCGCGCTTTATACCGCAGCCTGGATTGCTGACGGACTCGATGGATGGGCAGCTAGAAAATATGGTGCTTCCAGTGAAACTGGTGCATTTCTGGATCCTCTAGCTGATAAAATTTTCACTTTAAGTTTTATTTTGTTTTTCTGGTCACTGATACCAGTGGCTATTTCTGTACCAATAATTACCATTGCTGTTTCTTTAACGGTACTCAGAATTTTCAAAGTTCAGGAATCAAAAAACAAGAGTATTGAATTTTCCATAATGGCGATTAAACCAGGAAAAATCAAAACTAATGTTGAAAAATCAGGCTTTGCCCTATTTCTACTAGCACAAGTTATTTTTAATGAGCTACCAGCATTTTTCATTGTGCTTGGGAATATTGCCTTAGCTAGCAGTATGCCATTTGCCTTTCTAAGTTTGACACATCAAACTTCACCTGAAACCATTGAAAAATGGAACGCAGTTTATCGACGTCGATTCAAACATAGACAAAAAGAAAGCCCTTAATAAACAAAACCGCCCCGATTCATTATCGGGGCGGTCTTTTTATAGTAAGTATTTTTACTGAGCTAATAAATTATCAATAATTTGCTTAAAGTTTGCAAATGGTACTGCGCCACTAACCAACTCACCGTTGATAAATGTTGCTGGGGTCCCTGTTACACCTGCAGCTGCACCACTAGCCATGTCATCAGCTACTTTTTTAGCATACTTGCCATCATCTAAACAGCTGTCAAATTTAGAACTGTTCAAACCTAAACTTTTTGCTTCTGCTTTCCATTTAGCAACATTCATGTTGCCAGCTAAATTTGCTTCAAATATTTTATCATACATCTGCCAATATTTACCTTGCTCTCCAGCACATTCACTTGCCTCGGCTGCTTTCTGTGCTTCAGGATGGAATGACAATGGAAAATGCCTAGTTACAAAAGCAATCTTATTACCATAATCGGATTTAATCTGTTTAGCAGTGGCATAATGACGTGAGCAAAAAGGGCATTCAAAATCAGTATATTCAATTATTTGAACTTTAGCGTTTTTATCACCAAACACATACTCTGAATCCTGGATTGGAGTTACTGCACTGAATTGTTGCTCTGCAGCTGGAGGTTCAGGTAAATCCTGTCCTTCAGCTTGAGCAGCTAAGTCAACTTCTTGGCGATTACCAAAAACAATAATTAATAAAATAAAAAAGGCTACCACTGACAAAAGTGCCATGCCTGAGAAAAATCCTAAGAAAAAATTTGTCTTAGAACTATCTTTTGATCGTTTTGTTGAACTATGATCTTCCATATTTACTAGCGAGACAAGTGAAACTAGCGAGACAAGCTAGACTAGTTATTTGTTTTACACGTCTTGCTTGTTTTACACGTCTTACTTATCTTGCTTACAATTAGTTGCAAATTAAATTTTAACAAATCATTTTTCTAAAGTCAAATTCTATATTTCATAAATAACCTTATTGTTTGAAGCTAACACACCTAACTTTAGCCTTTCTTTGTTACTAGCATACATTGTGTATAACTTTTGACCCTTTTTAACCTTCTCTCCATAATTAACATGGGTATGTATTCCTGCATATTTATCAATTGGTGCTCCCAAATTCATACAAATTCTATTGATGGCCCGGTTATTTATGGATTTAATTTTTCCAGCTTTTTTAGTCTGAAATTCATGACGTAAAACTTCTTGCATAACTTCTTCTGAATTAAGGTTATCTTCTCCACCTTGAGCCACAATAATTTGATTCAATTTTTTCCAGGCTTGACCATTCTTGATCTGCGCCTTGGCGATGGCATAACCTTTTCCTTTAGGACAGTACTTCATTAATTCAAGCAAGGCACCTGTCAACTTACATGATTTATTTTCTAAATCTAACGGTCGAAACTTGTGTAGTTGCATAATTCGCAAAATATCTCTTGCTTCCAATGCCGGTCCAATTCCCCTTCCCACGGGCTGTTTGGCTGGAGTTTTAACAACTATAATCTTCATACCAAACTTTTTACATAACGATTTAAATTTAGATTCAATTTCATTCGCATGTTTCATGTTTGGCACTTTACAAGTTGGACCAACCGGAATATCTAAGACTAAATAATCAACACCGGTCGCAACTTTTTTGGCCATAATACTTACAATCATTTTATCATATGGTTCCAATGCCAAAGGACGAGAGACTTTAATAATTTTGTCATCAGCTGGAGCCATGCGTAAACCACCACCCCAAACTAAACAACCTTTGGTTTTCTTTACGATTTTCTTAATTTCATTCAAAGGAAAACTAACATTACACAAAACCTCCATTGTATCAGCTGTACCAGCCGGTGAAGTTATAGCTCGAGAAGAAGTTTTGGGAATGTTTATTCCCAATGACGCCACAATTGGTACAATAATCGGGGTCATACGATTGCCAGCCAGACCACCAACTGAGTGCTTATCAGCCACCTGACGGCTCAAATTGAACTTCTCACCGGTTTCAGCCATTGCTTTGGCCACATAGTATAACTCCTGTGTAGAATACTCTTTTATAAAACTGGTAGCTGCATAGTAAGTAGTTTCAATCTGACCAAGCTTACCATCTGCAATATCTTTAATCAAAGAATACAACTCCTTGTAAGTTGCTGGTTGGCCCAGCATCTTTTTTTTCAAAGTTTCAATTGACAAAGGCCGAGATTCCACAATTATTTTAACTATAGAACCATCAGGAACTTGCTTTTTCTTCCAAACATCTTCAAATAGCCCAATTTCACCTGGCTTCACCAATTTATTTGTCATATCCACGGTTACGGTCACTTTCTTTCCTTTCTTCCAAACCAGTGAAATTTTATCACCAACATGAATTCCAAAATTATTAGCTTCTTCTTCGTTCATTAGAGCAATTAAACCTGCCCCAGTTTCAATGTCTAAATTTTTCCCCTTCAAATAAACCATATTTTTATAATTGCTATGTGTTATATGTTACGTGTTTCACTAGTCTTGCTTGTCCTGCTAGTAATTCACCTACGATACTTATATTTAATATTTCCCCACTGATCTAAAGCCACTTTCAACTCTGGATTGGTCACAGCATAATCAGCTAGGTCGATTTCACGGACAATAGCCTCTGCCGCCTGGCGACAAGCTTTAGCTCCAGCAATTGAACCACCTTGATGGCCATGTACTCCGCCACCAAAATTTGCAATTAAATCTGAGCCAAGAATCTCAACCAACTTAGGTAATAAACCTGGATGCATTCCACCTGAAGCAATTGGCATAGTTGGTTTAATTGAAGACCAATCTTCTTTCAATGAATTAAACTCGTGCCAATCTTCACGCAAAAGTTCATTTACAGTCAAAACTTCATCTGCGCTGCCTTCCATTTTGCCAACAACTGTACCTGTATGCAATTGATCAATTCCAGCTAAGCGAGCTAACTTAGAAACCATCAACATGGTCATTCCGTGCTTGGGATTACGAGTAAACATGCTGTGGCCAGCTCGATGGCCATGAATAATTAAACCTAATTTTTGTTTTCGGAGATATTGAACGTTATCCAAACCAGTAGATACAATATCAACCATCACACAACGACCACCAAGCGATTTGACCAATTTTGCTCGGCGAAGCATCTCATCTGGTGGAGCAGTTACATTACAAGCGTAAACTTTAATCTGGCCAGTTTCTTTTTCTACTTTATCTCGCATTGCTAATGTGCGTTTCACTCGTTCATCAAACCGGTTAAATGTCATGTCAGTTAAATTCTCATCGTCTTTTACTAAATCAATACCGTTTCGCCAAACATCATAAGCAACTTTAGAATGTTCTACTGCAGTTAAGCCAACTTTTGGTTTAATTATACTACCTAAAATGATTCGATCTTTATTTTTCAACACCTTGCGAATACCTTCAATTCCAAAGGCCGGACCCTGAAAACTCTTTATATATTTAGTTGGAAACTCGACGTCAAGTAAGCGTAAATTTTTCACTACCTTCATCGAATAAATATTACCTCCAATGCTAGACATAAACTGAGGAATGCTCCCGAGTTCGAATAAATCCAAAGGGTAAGCAATCTTGATAATGTTTTGCTTTTGATTGATGTAATAAACTGTAGCCTTTAGTTTTTTAGCTACTTCTGGTTTCAAAGTCGACAAATCAGTCCACGAACCAATTGAACTTTCACCAGCAACTGCATCAGCTGCTTCCTCAAATGG
>JABHAL010000007.1 GCA_018674305.1 Candidatus Falkowbacteria bacterium
AGCATCGGCTCCGTCACCGGCATCACCAGCATCGGCTCCGTCACCAGCGGCACCAGCATCGACTCCGTCACCAGCGTCACCAGCATCGGCTCCGTCACCGGCATCACCAGCATCGGCTCCGTCACCAGCAGGCTCGGTCGGGGCATCGGAAACTGCATCAGCCGCAAGACTGGTAGCGGTATCCGTCGGGACCTTCTGCTCCTTCTGGCAATGAGGACACTTTTCTGAACCCTTCTCAATGTCACGACCACAGAAAATACATGCAACTAGCTCTTTCATCGCTTCCTCCGTTTGTTTCCGTTTAATGATTATCTTCACCTTCATTGTGATCCCCTATTTCAGCACATCAAAAGATGTGAAATATTTTAAAGTACTTTCCTCCCATCATATTATTGACTTTGCATTATAGCATACATGTTAAATTATGTCAAGTATAACCCCTTTTACTTTTAAAACAAAAATCAGACTATTATAAATTTCAGTCTGATTTATATATAAGTAGGTTTAAATTACTATTTGTCTAGATCAGGCATTCCTATATACTCGTCTTCTCCACTAAACTTAGGCAAATTACTGTCTTTTTGTGAATCATCTTCATTATCGGGAATTTCTGGTGGTGATAATTCAGAATCAGCTGACTCAATATGCAAATCTTCAGCGTCTTCACCAAATTCTTCTTCTAATTCCTGTTCTTCTTCCAATTGCTCACCAATATCAGGTAATTCTAGCTCTTCTACCTGTGTTTCTTCTTGTTCAACAGCCTTGTCCTCAGACTGCTCAATTTCAGCTAACTCTTCAACATCATCTAAATCCTCAATTTCTGGAATATCCTCAATTTCTTCAAGATCATCTTCTACACTTTCATCAACTGGAACATCCCCATATTCAACCAAATGTGGTTCTGTCTCTGAGTCCCCATGAATGCCAAACAATTTATCCTGTCTTGGGTCATAGGTCATTATTACAAAAGCAACACCTAAAGCTAATCCTGCAAGTAAACTTAGTAATAAATTCAAGACAACATTAGGTCGAACTGGGTATTTAGAAACTAAAGGTGAATCTAAAACCTTTAAATCCACATCATCAATTCCAATGAATTCTCTTTTTTGTTGCGTCAAAATATAAGTAATAGCATTAGAAATCTGCAAAGCTTGGCCAGGATCTTGGTGATACACGTGAACTTCTAATTTGCTAGCTTCACCAACAACAGAAGTTTCAACTGTTTTGCTCCACTTTTCTCTGCGCTTGTATTCATCTTTCGGAAAATAAGATTGATCAATATCAAAACCAGAATAAACGACTTTTTCTAAAAATGAACTGGAAAGAATAATTGGTGATAACTTATTGGCAATCCTTTCTTCAGATTTTGATGCACTATAAGCATCAATACTAAAACTAGATTTTTGCATTATGTAAATGCTCACTGAAGCTCGATACATGAACGGCTGAATAATAGAAATAATTAATCCAACTAAGACTATTAACAAACCAATCACTAGCACTTTGCGCCAATCGCGCCGAACAATTTCATAATGATTTATGTTAGTTACATTTTCCATAAAATTTTTATTTTAAATCGCCTTTATTATATCAAATTAAAGCGGCTTTGACAAAATTCATTTCTGTGGACCCAGCTCAACCTCTATTTCTAAATCTTGATCATCACGCTTAACATAAAACTTAACAGTATCACCTGCTTTGTACTGTGCTAACACTTCTGGCAAATTAACATGGCTACTAAGTTCATCGCTTTCCACTTTTAAAATAATGTCGCCGACAAACAACTTTCCAATAGCGGGACTATTAGATCTAATTCCTTGATTAATAATCTGAATTCCTTTTTTAGTATTAATTTCAGGACTAATAATTTCACTCAAATCATAAAACCTAATCCCTAAATATGGTTGCACCCAGTCCTCTCCTTTGACAACTGTTTTCATCACTGCTGTCAAATGATTAATTGGGATTATTTTACCATTAACATTTTGAACTAAACCAACCACCTTGCCATCTAAATTGACCGCGGGGCTACCTAAAAAATTCACTGACAATGAATCCGCTAAAGTAATATACTTATAAAACTGTTCACTGCTATGAATATAATCATTAAGCCCTACTGCATTATTATAAATCAAATTTTGAACTGAAGAATTTAGTATTCCTGTTTGATCATCAAACACATACAAAGGCTGACCATTAATCAAATCATTGCGCAAAGCAAATTCTGCAACAGGCAAATTACTAGCTTCAACTTTTATGTAAGCTGTGTCTGTCAGCTTGTCGATAACCAATGCTTGGCTAACAAAAACCTGATGGTCATCAGTAACTACCCAAAATTTAGAGTATTTATTTATAGCTGAGCTAGTCGTCATTAACCAGCCATCGCTTGTAATAATTACACCTTGAGCAATCAACTCTCCAGGCAATAAAGTATTAAACAAACCAGGACTGAAATTTTTATATTTATATAATTTTACGTTAACTGGATTAACCTTTTCTAACATTTTTTGCACAGCAATCTCATTCTCATCCAAGTTTTTAACTTGCTGTTGGTCCTGAACTAATTCATCAATCTTATATGACAAATCAGAATAACTTCTAAAAGTTAAATATGGATCTGGCATCAAAAAACTATTAATCCAAAGTTCGCCAACCACACCACCCAAAAAACCCAAAACAACAATAATTGTCACAAAAATATAAAACTTTTTTTTCTGCATAATTTAAATACTTTAACCCCACTGGGCTGTTGTTAAAATTAATAATAATAATAATCCACTGATTGACAAATAGCTAATAACCTTTTTTCTGTCTAGTGCTTTTTGAATAAATTCTCGACTTAACCCTAGCATAATATATGCTGCCACTGCTAAAATAAAAGCATTTACATAATAACTAGTTGGCAAATAACCAACCGAAACCATTAATTCTAATAAAGTCACAATTATTGCTACAATAAAAAGCCAACTTTTTTTGAAATTTATTTTATGTATCCAGAAAAAATGATATAAAACTACTCCCAATAAAGGCCCCACTAAACCCAGTAAAAACCAGAGATTGAGCTTTAATAATATTTGCCCAGCAAAGGCTGCAGAAAACATAAAATAAATTAATAATAATCCAATATAAAAAGTTAAACTTTCTAAAGTGTATGGCTGGTATTTATAAGGAAAATTAACAAACACAAAATATTGATTCAATAAGAAATAAATTGCCAAACCAGTCAAAATCGCAAAGAAATGAAACGCCCAAGTATCAACCAAAAATAACATAAAAATGAAACTAACCGTAGAAAAAACAACCGGCATAATCAAAAACTGAAAAAACGACTGTTTTAATCTAACCTGCCCAAGCATAAAAACAGCTAGTATTAAATACAGCAAAAAAACAACCATCGTCCACCATAGCCAACCATGATTATTGCGAACCAGCTCAAGACCGATTATCCAGATAACTGGAATAAACAAAATAATTATTCTTCTAAGTACAAACATTCTTTATTGCTTCTGATAAAAGTCAGCTAGTTGCTGATCTTCCTCTTGGAAGTCGAAATTCTGATTATTTATTTTATCAATCATTTTTCCTAGAATAGTGACAAATTCAATCTGCAGATTCTGCTCCGCTTCATTTGACATTTGGTAATCCAGAAATCTCATATATTCAACTTGGACAAACTGCAACCTATCTTTTGGGTTCGTAAATTCTTGCTGAAAGTAAACATCGATAAATCGTTTTATATCTGCCTGCAAGTCTAATTGTTGATTATCAAAGTTCTCCACTTCTGTCAATGTTGTTGAGCTTTCGATTTGATTAGAATTTAATTCCTTCTCAAAATATTGAAATGCAAAAAAATAAGCTACTGCAGTTAAAACAAATAGTAGAATTAAAAAAACAGAGGAAATATTACGAGAAATCTTAACGTGCTTCTTCATATTACTTAATTCAAATTTTTTCTTCTTCAATAAGTTCATCAACTACTTCTTTGGTACTCCAAAGTTCACGAACAATCACACTAATGGCTGTCGCAACAGGAATAGCTAAAACAACACCAATTAGTCCCGCCGTCTTAGCACCAACTAAAAGTGCAATAATACTGATAATCGGATTCAGACCAACCGCTTTTTGCATCACCTTTGGCACTAAAATATTATTTTCAACTTGTTGAATTAAAACATACAAAATTAAAACAAACAAAGCCTTTATTGGTGACTGGGTAAAAGCCAAGAAAATTGCAGGAATGGCAGATATGGTAGGCCCTAAATATGGAATGAATTCACCAACTGCCGCCAAAAGTCCTAGAACTAAGGCATAGTTAACTCCCAATATTAATAAACCGATATAAGCCATTACACCAACAATTAAACACAAAACCAATTGCCCCTTCAACCAATCTCCAATTTTACGCTGCACTTTATTAATAAGCTGCAATGTAAATGGTTGATATTTGTCTGGCAAAATAAAAGTTACCGTTCTTTTCATGGAACTTTCTTCCACTGTCATATAAAAGGTAATGACCAGCACAATGAAAAAAGAAACTATTCCACCAAAAATTCCAGCTACCGTAGAGAAAACAGAACCTAAAGCTCCAGACACATTATCCCTCAATGCCATTATCCCTCTATCTAATTCACCTGTTACTCCATGCTCGGCAGAAAAATTCTTCAAACTATCAAAAACTCCACCAACTTTTTCAAAATAATCTGGGAAATTTGTTGATAACTGTCCAATCTGTTCCGTAACTGGTGGGATAATTAAATAAACCGTTAAGAAAATGATTATAAATAAACCAATATAAATCATCAAAATACTTAACCAGCGTGGGAACTTAATTCGTTCCAGACCATCAACCCAAGGGTCAACTGCTGAAGCTAAAATTAAAGCCACAAATAAAATTGCTAAAACCTCCTTTATTAAATAAAGGAAAAATAAAAATATAACAACTAGAAAAAATTTGACAATTGACATAATTGACAAATCAACCAGCTGTCGTTCTCTGTCTGGCATATAATTATCACGAATCACGAATCACGTATCACGTATCAAATACTAAAGTTGGAGTACCGTGTTATGTGTGTCGTGTTATGTGCTATGTGTTATGTGTATTTTCCAACTATATTATATAATAAATTGAAAACAATGACAACAAGAATACTTGACAATTGCTAAATTTTATTAGATCATATTGATTGCTATAATTAATTTTAACATCTATAATAAGCACATGAAGTCAATTATAAACAAACAAGCTGGTTTTAGTTATGAAATCCTGGACAAATACCAGGCTGGTTTAGTTTTAAAAGGCTATGAAGCTAAGTCTATTAAAGATGGGCAAATTAACTTAAAAGGTGCTTATATTAGCATTCAATACAACCCCAAACCTGAGCTTTATTTAATTAAAGCCCACGTCAGCAAATACAAACCTGCGGGTTCTTTGCCAAACTATGACCCTGAACGACCAAGAAAACTCCTTTTGAATAAAATTGAAATAAAGGCTTTACTTGGAAAACTGGAACAAAAAGGCTTGACAATTGTACCTCTTAAGGTGTATACTACACGCAATCTTGTGAAAGTTGAAATTGGCCTAGCTAGAGGTAAGAAACTTTTCGAGAAAAAAGAATCCAAGAAGAATAAAGATGTAGCTAGAGAAATTAGAAGAACCTTGAAACAACAATACTAAATTAATAAATTCCAAGCACTAATTCTCCAAATCCTAAACAAAGTGCGAAAATCAAATTTAAAACGTAAATTAAACTCAAATTTTGAATTTTAGACTTTGAACTTAATTAGGATTTAGAATTTTAGAAATTAGAATTTACCCCGAAATATTTGTTGGTTATATTTAACCTTAAGTAAACATCTGAACGAACAAATATTTCGGGGATGCTGGGCTTTGACAGTTAATCCTTTCATTGTGTGCAGAATGAGGTGACGTTACTCATTAAATATGTCAAAACTACAAGTGCAAATAAACTTGTTAGCAAGGCAACATCATTGTTTACAATGCCAAGCCTTGTGCCAGCTGCTGTTTAATTTTTTAAACGGTCGCCATCGGTCTGCTGATGCTTGCTAAGCAATCACCGGTGTCATTTTGCAAGCTAGGTTATAAAAACGCCTTAGATTATAACTGAAACTATTATAAGGCTAGAGATTCAATCCTTTTGTTAACCTTTGAGGTTGAATTCTTGATCAAAATAAGGTAAACTATTTCTGTAGACTCACTCTGATTAATTGACTGGACGCGGGTTCAACTCCCGCCATCTCCACCATTCTTCGCTCTTCAAGCTACGAATGGCGCAGCCATTTATTGATTTTTTCGAACTCCGAATGGCACAGCTATTTATTAATTTTTCAAAAAACGAAGAAGAACTTCGTATACAAAGAGCCTATATCGTTTCACTTTGAAGCAAACGACTAACATTAAAGATAACCATGAGAAAATCCTACAAATTCAAAAAAAGAGTTACACCCCAAAAAAGATTCAACTACAATCATCAAATTCGAGCTTTAGAAGTTCAAGTGATTGATGAACTAGGTGGACAATTAGGAGTGCTAGAAACCAAAAAAGCATTGGAAATGGCACAAGAAAGAGGTTTTGATTTAGTTGAAGTCTCCCCTGTTGCTAAGCCACCTGTAACTAAATTCATGGATTATGGGAGTTTTAAATATCAGAAAGAAAAACAACTCAAAAAACAAAAATCACAAAGCAAAAGTAAAGATGTAAAAAGTATTCGCATGTCGATGAAAATTGGAGAACATGACAAAGATACAAAACTTAAACAAGCTAACAATTTTTTAAATAAAGGTCACAAAATTAAAGTTGAGTTAATCCTGCGTGGACGAGAAATGCGCCACCAAGGCTTAGCCAGGGATATAATCAGTGAGTTTGTTAAGGAGCTTGAGATTCCTACTCAAGTTGAACAAGACACCAGTAGACAAGGCAACAAACTATTTATTATTCTAATACCTGAAACTACACAAGAAAATAAACCTGAATAAGAAAGATAAAGCACCAAGGAATAAATGATTTACATTTATATCCTTTAGCACCTTTATCCATTTAACTATCTATATGAGTAAACAAAAAACTATAAAAGCTGTTGCAAAAAGATTTCGAATTACAAAAACCAAGAAAGTCATCAAACAAAAAGCTGGCAAAGGTCATTTTAATGCTCGTGAATCAGGAAAAGTCACTCGAAGCAAAAGAACCTCAACTACAGTTGACAACAAAAAGCTAGCTAAAAATATTCAAAGATTTATTCCACATAATTAAATAACCAATAGCGCGTGACCCATAACACATACTCCATACTTAAGTAGAGGATACGGGATACGGGACACGAGATACGTAAATATATATGCCAAGAGTAAAAAGAGGTACAACTCATGTAAAGAAAAGACGAAAAATCCTTAAAGCTGTTAAAGGCTATCGTCATGGTAGAAAAAACCTGATCAAATTAGCAAAAACTGCAATTCTTAAAGCTGGTAGTTACGCTTACAGAGATCGGAAAGCAAAAAAAAGGTCTATGCGTAGACTTTGGCAGATTAAGCTTAACGCTGCTGTTCGTGTATTTGATCTAAGCTACAGTAAATTTATAGACTTGCTTAAGAAAAATAAAATTGAACTAGATCGTAAAGTTTTAGCGGACATAGCTGAAAATAACACTGAAATTTTTGCTAAGCTGGTTAAAACCCTTAAAGGCGATAAACCCAAGGCAGTCAAAGCTGAGGCAGAACAAGTTAAATAAAATTCACATTCAAGAATATCATAAAAACACGACAAACGTCGTGTTTTTATGGCGGACCGGACGGGACTCGAACCCGCGATCTCCTGCGTGACAGGCAGGTGTGTTAACCAACTACACCACCGATCCAGACAAATTGTGTTTGTAATATACTCCTTTTCTTTCTTGACGTCAAGAGTTGTTGTTGACAAAACCAGCACTTGCCAAAATTATCAATATATATTATACTCTTCACATAAATCGTAAAAATTCATTATGGCAAAAAAGAACAAGAAACGCAGTACTGGTTTTAAAGTTCCACAAATCAAAAGACTGCAAAAAAGAAGTAAAACAAAATAAAAAAATACTCAGCAAGCGAAGAATTTTTCTTCTTCTACTGAGTATTTTTTTATTGGAGAAAATTTATCCCACGTCAACTTCCAGTAGTCCTAATGATACCAAAACATACAAAACCACTAAAGCCAGGGCGGCGATTATAAACCAGAACAAAACAATTTTCCATTTGGACCTCCAAAAATCTACTTTCTTAATCACCTCCCCCTTACCAACTCGATAAAGAATGACGACTACCCAAAATGCACAAATTAAAACCACCAAGGCTAAAGTTCTTTTGTAAGTAAAAAATTCTAACATATTTTTTTATTAAAAGCCGGCCACGGCATAATTATCTGTTAAAACACGATAAATTAACCAACCGCCTAAAACCACGAAAAACATCACTAAGTTGATTACCCAAAAAATTGTATGCTGTTTTGGTTTAAACATATTTATTTTTTATTTAATGAATCTAAATTATAATAATCTTCATGCATCTCATTTAAATCAACGTCTTTAATTTCCCCTTTAAACTTTTGCCCCTCTGGTCTCACCACTTTTTGTTTACCTTCGACAACCTCTTCTTTTTGTTGTCCTAATCCAGTGCGCAAAGTAACTGGCTGATCTTTTTTCTGAGCTTCTTCAATTCCCTTGCCCAGCTTATGCGACCTTAACTTAAAATCTTCTGTTAAATAACCACTGGTTTCTTTTTCTAAATTAAACACCTCACTGCGCTTCTGATAATAACCAGGCTTTTCAGCAGTAACATAATATTCCTGATTACCAACCAAAAAGGCATAACGTCCCTTGCTATCAGTAACTTGAGTTTCAAGTAATTTATTAAACCTAGTTTCAAACACTCTAACAATAGTTCTGCTCAGTGTTTTTTTGTTTTCCACATCTCGAACCAGCCCCCAACTCTTTGGCTTGTCACCTTTAGCCAGTCGATTAAACAACAAATATAAAACAATTTGTCCGATAATCAATAACGCAAACTTTAGACTTGGATTGATGATAAATGAAATAATAGCGGCCACTGGTGCGATCAGAGTAAGTAATGTTTGCATTCGCTTGAACCAATATAACTTCAATACTTTTTCCCCTTTTTGAACCATTTTAACTGGATCCATAGCGATTGGCATAGCAATCGCATCACGTTCTCTAACTTCAATCGTTTCACCATAGTATACGGCTTCAAACTGTCCATCCTTTTGTACATTATTTAATAATTTACATGGAAACTTGTAATCTTTTTTCTGAACCTCAACATAGTATTTACCAGGATTAAGTATGAATTCATAACGACCAGCCTTGTCAGTTACTTTTGTTCTTACCAGTTTTTTAGTTTCCGCATTGTAAACTCGAACCACCGCTAAATCAACCGGCTTTTTACTGGCCGCATCATAAACAATTCCCCAGCCTCGTCTTCGTTTTTTAGTTAAAAGTAATAACGGCTGAGTGAATAAAAACTGTAAATATGTTAAAACACCTGCTCCACTTGCACCAGTTGCTCCAACTGTAGCTAGTGACGCCACTGAAGTTGCAGTTACTGTAGCTGCTGCTGGAGTTTTCACTGTCTCATTTGCTTTTTCCAAAGCTGGATTATCAACGGTCGCTTTCTGAACAATTTTAGTCGTCCTAACTACCGCCTTAACTGATTTTTCAACTTGCTGTTGCGCCTTTACTATATCAACCCGAGTGATCACACTGATAACTTTAGCAATTCCTTTTGTTGTACTTTGCACAACCTTGCCATCCATTAACTTTTCAGTTTCATATATTATTTCAAACTTAATCTCTTGTTCTGTTTTGTCCCAAGATTTTTTTGCATCAATATCTTCATAAATTTCAATCAACTCAGGATCCAATTTAATATTATCTGGAACATGACTTTGACCGACGACCACATCAATAATATCGTCTTTAACAATCGGGCCTTGCCAATCATCAACAACCGGTACTCCTCCATCGTCACCTGTATTTGGTACTACCGGCAAAGGCACTACTGGTTCTCCTGGTCCTTCATCGTCATTATCACCAGGCTGACCATCATCGCCTGGTTGTAAATCATCAGCTTGTCCTCCGTCTGCTTCTGGAATTACTGGTGGAACAACTGGTTTTATAGGGGGAACAACCGGAGGAATGACTGGATCATCAATCGGTTCATCAATTGGTTCATCAATTGGTTCGTCAGCTGCTGGCTCGTTAAATGGCTCATCGACTGGATCATCCCCAGGTTCATCAACTGGTTCGTCAACTGGCTCATCAACCGGCTCATCAACCGGTTCGTCAACCGGATCATCAACCGGTGGCTGTGAAGAAACTAAGAAAAATGACTCTTCGGTTGGTTCAACTGAAAGATTTTCAGCTTCATCAATCGCCTTAACCGAAACTTTATGTTCACCAGGATAATAGCTATCTTCAAATGAATAGCGCCAACTATCAGAATCAACTTCAATCGTATCAATCAAAATAGTATCATCTAAATATATTAAAATTTGTTCTGTGTCAGCTTTAATTTTTCCCGAAATAGTGACATCCGCCCCAATTTTATTATCAACTTCCTCTCCAACAATAATTGACATCAAGGTAATTGATGGCGCATCTGGCGGATTAGTATCAACTAAAACAGTATGAATATCTGAACAAACATCTTCATTAGCAACTTTAATTGTATGCAATCCATCAATCAATGAATCACCTACCTGCCAAACAAAATTTTTATCTGGCTGTGACACAAATGAATAAACTTCTATATTATCAATATAAATGACTACCCTCATTGAACCCTCGGCAGAAGCTCCGATTACATATGGCTCATTGTTATTGGTCACTATTCCATCAGCTGGTTCATTTAAAATTGGAGGCTCTATTTCTGGCACTGGATCTGGTATTGGTACAGGTATCGGTGCTGGCGCTGGATCACTCCCACCACCGCCACCAGAACGAGCTCCCAAAGTTTTAACATTTGTGCCACTAGAAAAGGAAGTCTCTTCTCCATCACCATTCCTAGATTTAACTCTATATTGATATGTTGTCGACTCACTTAGACCTGTATTTTGCCAAGAATTTGTTTGTACCCAACCTGAATTTGTTCCCGCTGTAACATTTTCAAAATACAAACCAGAACCACCTGAAGTTAAATTATCCAAAGTTCCTAAAGCACTCATAGTTATACTGTCAATTAAAATACTACTTGTGCTAATTCCCGTTGGTGTATTCTGGGAGGTGTAAACCGTTGTCGTCACCGAAGAAGTTTCAGTTAAATCTTCATTACGCGCTTTAACTGACACTTCATAAGCTGTGTTTGCTAACAAACTTGACTGAGCCCAAGACATTCCGGGAATCCATCCACTATTATCTGAAGGCGTTAAAGTACTGGCATAATATGTGTCTTGAGCACCGCCACTACTCCAGCCCCACGTAATGGAAGCCGTCGTATTAGCACTGTGAGTTAAACTAGTCGGTGCATCTGCGTCAGTATAGGCACTGGCTGTACTTGAAGCAATCCCTGTACCTTTGGCATTAACGGCTCTAACATAAACTGTATATTGAGTATTAGCACTTAAAGAATCCCCACCATCAGTAATTGTTGTTTGAGTATAATTACTTGTAGCTGCGCCGACGGAACCAATTAAAGAATCATCAGAAGATCTATATACATAATAATCAGTGGCCCCAGCTACATCATCCCAATTCCAATCAATTGATCTGGTATCTCCCGCAGAAGATGCCAATCCAGTTGGCCGAGCAGGCGGGGTAATTATCTCTGCCGTTTCTGGAGTTGAGGCGGTGTTCAAAGTACCATCTCCGTTATATGATGAAAATCTAAATTTATAACAAGTAGCCGCACTTAAACTGGTAACTGTGTACGGACTGCTAGAATTATCTGAAACGTTATCAAACAAGGTTGTTTCATATCCATCACAATCAGTATCTTGTTCAATTTTTAAACCCGTTTGCGACTGATCCGTCCAAGTTAAAGTCTGTTGATAACTAGCTTTTGTCGTCGCATCGGCCAATCCAACCCCTGAAACTTGATTCGCAGCAGTATACTTTGCAATTTCAACCGCATTACTCAGATGCCCATAATCATCTTCTGTCCAGATATTAGCCACATACTGAGTATTTGCAGTTAAACTTCCAATCTCATTAGTACCCCCTTGTGTATATGAACCTGAAGCAATAGTAACATCCAACGTATCCGAAGTAGCGACACCAGAGGCACCAGCTTTATAGTAAACATTGTATTCGTTTAAATTTGTATCTGTGCCAACTGCACCTAGAGTATGAACAATTGTGCTTGTCGTAACGGTATCTAAAGTCAGATTACCTGATGACACCGGAGCCACATTATCTAGAGTTAAAGTTGTTGTCACAGCTGTACCATCAACCACATCATCATTAGGTGTTATTTGAATACAGTAAGTACCGTCCGCAGAAGCTACATCAGTTGCAGTAGACCAGTCAAAAGTTACTGTGTTCGCACCCGATCCGGTATCAATCCTATAAGTAGCAGTTGTACCTATTTGATATGTATCATCATTTTCAACACTTGGCACGCCTCCACTATCACTGGTGTCTGCTGTAGAACTTACAGCTTCATCCATTGTTGGGTCACTGGTCCCGCTACTACAATCAGATCCAGCTTTATATTCAACTTTCAACATAACATCATCATCATCACCGTCATCAACCTCAACTGAAATATCGACTGTGCCAGTTCCATCTGTTTTTTGTACCGCTGAATTAATCGTCACAGTTGGCACCGAATTAAGAGGATCATCAGTAAAAATACCAGCACTACCAGCAGTAGCAACCCCATAAGCTGTACCACCACTAACATCAACTGTTGAGATACTATTTGTATTATAATAAGCAATATAAATAATTCCACCACCGCCACCACCACCATCATCACCACTAGCATCACTAGCGTTACCACCTTTTGCCGAGACTGATATCGGTGTTCCAGTAACAGTCCCTGCAGTGATTTTTATAGCACCCCCACCGCCACCACCAGCTCCGTCTAAAAAATGCCAAGGGTTTCTACCAGCAGCCGTGATTGTACCATTAACAGTCAAAGTATCAGAAACATTCAATATAATTAAACCACCACCAGCCCCGCCCAAAGCAGAATTATCACCAGAATCAGCTGCACCAGCACCACCAGCTCCTAGATATATTGGATTTGTTGCACTATCATATGCAGAACCACCTGCATTGTCAGTATCACCAACACCACCAGCTCCATAATGAGCACCACCACCACCACCTTGATTTGCTCCAAATTTTCCTTCACCATCAGTACCAACTGGAGCATAACCATTAGCACCACCACCACCACTAGCACCACCATCAAAACCCAGTGCGTATACATTGATCGAGCCACCAGACTGGACATCTATATTTGCAGCAGTGATATCAACTTCATAAACATGTGTGGTGGAATTATTTCCATGATTTAATGTCCCTCCTGACTCGACGGTCAATGTTCCTGATATTGTCTGAGTGTTTATATTACTTTGTGTCAACGTTCCACCACTCGCAATCGTAATATTAGCAACTTCATTAATAGTATAATCTCCAATATCGACAGCATGACTTACAGTCACACTATCCCCCACCTGAGGAACTGTGCTAGCACAATTACTCCAAGTACCAACAGTAGCCCAAGCACCAGCACCAGCAGAGGTACAGCTAGAAGCTTGTGCCTTTTGCATAGTCAAAGATGGGGTGTCACCTGGAAGAAAATTAAAACTAGCGCTGTATATAATTACAATCAGCACAGTGGCTAAATTAATCCACTTAATTTTTTTCTTAAGCTTTTCCATTTAAAATTTACTCTTTTAAATCAAAACTATTCGCGATGATTTTTCTACCGCAAAAAATACCAGACGCTAATTGCTAATACAAAACCTGTCTAGTTTTTTCATACTATTTATTAGCTAAATTATACCATTTTCAAGTTCTTTAAACAACAAAAAGTGTGTTTTTATCCACACTTTTTGTTATATAATTCTCACTTGAAAAAACTTTTTGCTCAGACCTATTTCAAACTATCTACATCATAATAATCTTCATGCATTTGATCAAGATCAACATCTTTAATTTCACCCTTAAACTTCTCTTCGTCACGGCGAATAACTCGTTTTATACCTTGAATCATTTTTTCCTTTTGTTGTCCTAGTCCAGTACGCAAAGTAACTTGCTGATCTTTTTTCTGAGCTTGTTCAATTCCCTTGCCCAGCTTATGCGACCTTAACTTGAAATCTTCCGTTAAATAACCAGTCTCTTCTTTCTCCAAATTAAACACTTCACTTCTCTTCTGATAATAGCCTGGCTTTTCAGCAGTAACATAATATTCCTGATTACCTACCAAGAAAGCATATCGACCCTTACCATCTGTAACCTGGGTATCTAATAATTTATTAAACTTTGTTTCAAACACTCTAACAATAGTTCTACTTAACGTTTTTTTATTCTCCAAATCACGCACAATTCCCCAACTCTTAGGTTTATCACCTTTAGCCAGACGACTGAACAAGAAATACAAGGCAACTTGCCCGACAATAAGTAAGCCAAATTTCAAAGTTGGATTAATAATAAATGAAACAATAGCCGCCACTGGTGCAATCAAAGTAAACAGTGTTTGTGTCTTTTTGAACCAAAACAACTTCATCACTTTTTCACCTTTTTGGGCTAATTTAATCGGATCCAGAGCAATCGGCATAGATACGGCATCACGCTCTTGAACTTCAATCACTTCTCCATAATACACATCTTCAAAATGTCCATCAGTGGTTACCTTATCTAATATTTTACATGGAAACTTGTAATCTTTTTTCTGAACTTCAATATAATATTTACCTGGCTTCAAAATAAATTCATAACGACCAGCCTTGTCAGTTACTTTAGTTCGTACCAATTTCTTGGTTTCCGCATTGTAAACTCGAACCACTGCTAAATCAACTGGCTTTTTACTAGCTGCGTCATAAACAATTCCCCAGCCTTTACGTCTTTTTTTAGTTAGAAGTAATAACGGCTGAGTGAATAAAAACTGTAAATATGTTAAGACACCTGCACCACTAGCGCCAGTTGCACCAACTGTAGCCAGTGAAGCTACGGAAGTTGCAGTTACTGTAGCTGCTGCTGGAGTTTTCACTGTCTCATTAGCTTTTTCCAAAGCTGGATTATCAACGGTCGCTTTCTGAACAATTTTGGTCGTTCTAACTACCGCCTTAACTGATTTTTCAACTTCCTGTTGCGCTTTTACTACATCAACGCGAGTAATCACACTAATAACTTTAGCAATTCCTTTTGTTGTACTTTGCACAACTTTGCCATCCATTAACTTTTCAGTTTCATATATTATTTCAAATTTAATTTCTTGTTCAGTTTTATCCCAAGAATTTTTTGCATCAATATCTTCATAAATTTCAATCAACTCAGGATCCAATTTAATATTATCCGGAACATGACTTTGACCAACAACCACATCAATAATATCGTCTTTAACAATCGGACCTTGCCAGTCATCAACAACCGGCACTCCTCCGTCGTCACCTGCATTTGGTACTACCGGCAAAGGAACTACTGGAGCTCCTGGCCCTTGATCGTCATTATCACCAGGCTGACCATCATCTCCTGGTTGCGAATCATCAGCTTGTCCTCCGTCTGCTTCTGGAATTACTGGTGGTACAACTAGTGGCGCTACTGGTGGAATAACTGGTTTTATAGGAGGAATAACCGGAGGAACGACTGGATCGTCAACTGGTTTATCAACTGGTTCGTCAACTGGCTCATCGACTGGCTCATCAACTGGCTCATCAACTGGCTCGTCAACTGGCTCGTCGACAGGCTCATCGACTGGTTCATCAACTGGCTCGTCGACAGGCTCATCGACTGGTTCGTCAACTGGTTCGTCAACGGGTTCATCAACTGGTGGTTGTGAAGAAACTAATAAAAATGACTCTTCGGTTGGTTCATCTGAAAGATTTTTAGCTTCATCAATCGCCTTAACCGAAACTTTATGTTCACCAGGATAATAGCTATCTTCAAATGAATAGCTCCATTTTTCAGAATCAACTACGATTGTGTCAATCAAAATCGTATCATCCAAATATATTAAAATTTGTTTTGTGTCAGCTTTAATTTTTCCCGAAATAGTAACATCCGCTCCAATTTTATTATCAACTTCCGCTCCTACAATAATTGACATCAAAGTAATTGACGGTGCATCTGGCGGACTGGTGTCAACTAAAATACTATGGATATCTGAATAAACATCTTCATTGGCAACTTTGATTGAATGCAATCCATCAGCTAATGGATCACTTATTTGCCAAACAAAATTCTTATCCGGTTGAGAAACAAATGAATGAACTTCTATATCATCAACATAAACATCTACTGTCATTAAACCCTCGGTAGAAGATCCGATTACATATGGTTTATTATTATTGGTGACCATTCCATCAGCTGGTTCGCTTAAGACGGGGGGATCTATTTCTGGATCCGGATCTGGTATTGGTATAGGTATCGGTGCTGGATCACCACCTCCACCTGATCGAGCCCCCAAAGTTATAACATTAGTACCACTAGAAAAGGAAGTCTCTACTCCATCACCATTCCTAGTTTTAACTCGATACTGATAAGTTGTAGATTCGCTTAATCCAGTTTCTACCCATGAGTTTGTTTGTACCCAACCTGAATTTGTTCCCGCTGTAACATTTTCAAAATACAAACCAGAACTATCTGAAGTTAAATTATCAAAAGTTCCTGTCGCAGACAAAGTTATACTATCAATCAAAATATTACTAGAACTAATACCGCTTGGTGTATTTTGCGCTGTGTAAAATATGGTCGATGAAGAGTCTACTGTAGTAGAAGTTTCATCACTGTCACCATTTCTCGCTTTGACTGTATATGAATATTGAGTATTAGCACTTAAACTAGAATTTGCCCAACTATTAGTCTGGATCCAACCAGAATTTGTACTAGCCGTAGTATTTGTAAAATACAAGCCAGAACTTCCTTCAGTCAAATTACCCAAAGTTCCGTCAGCAATGATAGTCAATGAAGTTGTTGACAAATCACTTTTAGTAATACCAATCGGTATGTTCTGTGAAGTATATGCGGTATAAGTTGAAGGTGATGTTTCAGTTCCTTCTTCGTTTTTAGCTTTAACACTAACTTCAATCGCTGCATTTGCGGACAACCCGCTCTGAACCCAACCATTAGCGGAAACCCAACCACTATTATCTGCCGGTGTAGCAGTACTAGCATAATATGAATTCTGTGCACCGCCACTACTCCAGCCCCAAGTGATAGAAGCCGTCGTATTAGCACTGTGAGTTAAGCTAGTTGGTGCATCTGCATCAGTATAGGCACTGGCAGGACTTGATCCAATACCAGCCCCTTGTGCATTGGTAGCACGAACATAAACTGTATATTGAGTATTAGCATCCAATGAACTTAACTGATATTGACTGGTAGCTGAACCAACAGTAGCAAGACGAACATCATCCGAAGAACGATAAACATCATAATCAGTTGCCCCGGTTACATCATTCCAATCCCAAGTAATTGAATCTGCATCTGCTGCACTGTTTGTAAGTCCTGTTGGCTGAGCAGGACCAGTTGTATCCTGACTACTAGCTGCTCCGTCCGCCAAGTTATTATCACCATCCCCATCGTATGAAGATGTTCTAAACTGATAACAAGTTCCCGCAGATAGTCCAGTGACCGAATATGGTGAGGTTGCCATCACTGAAGCATTGTTATACAAAACTGTATCATAAGTAGCATCACAACCGGTATCTTGTGCAATAGCCATACCACTTGGAGTAGGGCTTGGAACACTCCAAGTTAAAGTCATTACATAGTCATCCTTGTCAGTTGCCTCGGCCACCGTGAAACTGGTAACTGTACTAGCATGAGTATATTCAGTCACAGTTGAACCAAAAGCGGTTTCCGTATTATCTCCATTTCTAGCTTTGACTTTGAAACCATATCGCGTATTTGAGGTAAGACCTGTCATTGTAACTGTTCCCCAGGCAGACGCTGTTTGATAAGTTTCTGCCGCCTCCAGACTTCCATCACCCTTAAGATATTCTCCCGACACCGTTTCTTGGATCGCATATTCAGTTGTCGAAGGATTGCCATCGCCAGCAGTAACAGCCACCTGAATTTGAGTAGTTGTAAGGCCAGTAACGGTTGGCGATGACGGAGCATTAGCAAGAGTATATTTAAAAATTGAAGCCACACTTTGCTCATTACCATAATCATCAACTGCCCAAATATCAAAATAATATTTTTCATTCACTGATAATCCAGTTATTGTTGTTGTCGTGGTTGTCCGAGTTGCCAAAGCTACATCATCACCATTATCCCATTCAACAGCACCCCCACTTCGTCCTTCAGCATCAGCTTGGAATATGCTATACCAAATTTCATAATGATTAAAATTAGTTTCAGTTGCTATTGTCCAATCTACAGTCTGGGTAGTTGTAGTAGATGAATCCCAGGCGAAAGCAAATAATCCAGTTGGATCAACATTGTCTAAGGTCATTGTCTGATTTGCCGCAGTTCCATCAGATGTATCATCATTAACAGTAACATTAATACAATTAGTGCCGTTAGCAGAAGCCAAATCAGTATCAGAATCCCAATCAAAACTTACCGAATTAGAGCCTGATGAAGTTATTACCCGAGTCCGAGTGGTTGCAGTCGCACCTATTTGATAAGCACCACCTGCAATATCCGGAGCGCCACCGCTATCATCAAAATCAGCCGTTGCAGCCGAACCTAATATTGTAGCCGCTGACCACGGACCATCACAAGCCCCATCACTATCAGATTCATATTGAATTTTTACTTTAGTGTCATCATCATCAGCATCATCCACTTCAATTGAAATCGTCACATCCCCGGAACCGTCCGTTTTCTGGGTAGCGCTATTCACACTAACAGTAGGATTTGAATTATACGAAATTGTTGCCGAAGAATAATTCAAATCCGTCGCCGTAATATCTTGGTAGGAAATCCCCGTTAAAGAACCACTTCTAGCAATACTCACATATTCCCCAGTATTGTCAGTAGTATCAACCGTTTCAAATGACCAACTACCATTATTATCACCAAAAACAAGGTCATTTGCTGTCTCGTCATAAAACGCAACTTGAGGAATTGTTCCGTCAAAAAGAAGACTTACCCAATCCTGAACCGTATAAGTTCCTGTATGAATCTGCGTACAAGTCCAGCCGGCATTATCACAGCCAGAACCCGCTGACTGATAGGCATAATACAAATCATCTGAAAGAGGGTAAGCAATACCAACCTTATCGTTACTATCAATATCCATTCCAATATTTTCATGATATATAACTCCGGTAGCAATATCATCAACAGCATAACAGGTCCAGTCTGAGTCATTGGCACCTGCGGCGTCACAACTAGCACCACCATCACGTTTTCCATAAATAAGCTTTTTGTCATTAATGTCATTACTAACAATATGTGGGACATTGTTACTATCAAACTTCAAAACATTATCATTACCAATATTATTAGTGGTGTAGACATCTTCACAAGACCAATCAGATGAGGCGCACCCACTACCACCACCACCACCAACATACCAGGCATACCGCAGATCAGCAGTATTGCTATATTTATAGAGAATACCAGGATTATTAGAATCATTCAGATCCATACTTGGAAAAAGCCCTACTGTATTAGTACTATCAATTGTTGTACAAGCCCAATTATTGTGAGTACAAGTTGATTCAGACCCTGAACCTGTATATATAGCATACTCTAAGTCTCCACTATAAAAATTATAAAAAGCAATCCGCGGATTGTCCGAAGTATCAAACTTCAAGGAAACGCCCAACGCCTTAGCCGTATCCACCTGAATAGGAGTACCCCAACTACTTCCATTGTAATAAACATAATACAAATCAAAACCTGACCCTCCCGTATTGCGAGCATAAGCAATACCCGGATTACCACTACTATCATAATCCAAAGAAGTATGCCAAAGATTAGTAGTATCAACAGTCGTATTTGTCCAGGAATGTGCCAGAGCAATATAGGAAATCAAAAATATCGGAACTAATACTAAGATCCATAGTCCAATAGTTTTACAAATAAAATTTTTGTTTAATCCCTTCATTGAAAATTCACTTTTAAATCAAAACGTGTCACGACAATTTTTGTATCGTAAAAAATACTAGACGCTAAATTTGTAAACAAAACATGTCTAGTTCCTTCATACTATATATTAGCTAAATTATACCATTTTCAAGACATTTAAACAAACAAAAAATGTGGATTTATCCACATTATATTTAAATAATTAACCTTAAATAAACAAGATCAATTCGCCTGAACAATTGCTTTATTTTCTCCTCAGAAAACCCCTTATTCCCCGATAAACAAAAACGCTTAAGCAAACAAAAACTACAACAAAACTCAACAGCTGTGCCCAACGTAAGCCAAACACAATTGGACTAAAGTCTAACCGGTAAAACTCCAAAATTATTCGTTGAACTGAGTAAAGCAACAAATACACCAAGAATATATTACCCGCCTGCAAAGTTTTTCGCTTAAATCTCCAATACGTAAGCCCCAATAGAACTCCCAATATAATTAGATTACCGAAACTCTCATACAGAAACGTTGGGTGAAAAAATTCAAATTCAAAAAATCCGACTGGACGATTAACTAAATCAATAGGAATCCCCCACGCTGCATCGGTCGGCCGGCCAAAAATTTCTTGATTAAAGTAATTACCAACTCTTCCAATGACCTGGGCTGCAACTAATCCAACCGCAATCAAATCCGCAACTAACCAAAAATCTCTTTTTTTCAACTTGGCATAAACATAGGTTGTGACAAACCCTCCTAGCATAATCCCGTGAATAGCTAAACCACCTTGCCAAACATGAAACACGCTCCCCCAGTCACCACGGTACAATTCCCAAGCATAAATCACGTAATAAATTCGAGCACCCAAAACTGCCCCAACCACCCAGTAAATTAAAAGATTATGAAAAAACTTTTTATTTAACTTGTAGTGATCAGCTAACTTTAGAATCAAGGCAAAACCCAGGAGCCCACCGATCACCATCAACAAACCATACCAATGCACTTGGAGTGGCCCAAAACTAAAAACAGTTGGTTCTGGATGATAAGTATGTAAAAAATTAAACATAGTACTTCCATTATAGTAGAACTTCAGCCAAAAGAAAAGAGCCTCTTGTGAGGCTCTCTTCTTTCTCTTTAGGGTTTTCGCTTTTTTAACAAAGCTATATATTAAACCTCACCTCTCGGCAAGTTCTAATTATTTTTTCTTTTTTATTTCTTTCTGTATATCTGTCCAACGTAATTTTAATTCATTCATTATCTCGCCCCAAGCATCAGCAGTAAGTAAATCTTCCTTGGAATACTTTTTTACGATATTCTCAACAATTGTTTCGTACTCCTTTTTACCCAGTTTTTTAGCCTTAGCAACCTCCTTAATTAATTGCTGGCTTACGGTTTTACTGACTTTATTAAATTTATCTCTATTTTTTTTGCCAGACTTTGGATTAAAAAAAACACTTATTGCTGAACCCAATAAAGCACCTAAAGCTAAACCACTTAAAAACTTCTTAGTTTTCATAAATAAAAAAATACGGTTAATTCTCTTGATTGAATTATACCACATTAAAATAAAAAATTCGCTAAATTATCCACAGTATCATAAAGCATAAATCATGAAACAGGAAGCAAAAACAAAAGAGAATTAAGAGATTAAGCGATTAAGAGGATTTCAAATTGTAAAACTACATAATTACTAAATTGCCAAAAATTACTGCTTATTTTACCAAACCCTTGCATTTTTTTTTGGCATATGTTATCATTTTCCCACAAGTAATTAATGACATGCGCTATGCGTTATACGCTACGCGACAAAATATGAAAAAAGCTATTCATCCAAAATACAACACCAGTGCTAAAGTAAAATGTGCTTGTGGTAATGAATTCACAGTTGGTTCAACTGTTGACCTTCTTAAAATTGAGTTATGTCACCTTTGTCACCCTTTTTATACCGGTAAACAAAAATTAGTTGACTCAGCTCGAAGAGTTGAAAAATTCAAAGAAAAAGTGGCCAAGCAAGCAACTACTGCTGAAACCAGAAAAGGTAAGAAAGTTAAACGAGAGAATGAGGCCAAGAAAAAGGCAGACAAATAACTTCCTTTCATAAACCGTCTTTTTGTTTTATAATGAAAACGAACATGGGCGGTTTTTAAATTACAAGAAGAGCAAGGAGATATAGAAGGTAAAAAAGATAACATAAATTAATAATCCTAAAGTCATCCCCCTCAAACTTCTTTAGCCCTTTTTCTCCCCTTCTAATATGCAAGAAAAAATAGATAAAATTAAACAAACATTTAAAGAACTCGAAGATCAACTTCAAGATCCTTCAGTTACTTGTGATCAGGGCAAATTAAAAAAAATCGGCAGTGAACACGCCGAACTAAAAGATTTAATTGAGCTAATAAATAAATTCGAAAAAATTGATTCTGACCTAAAACAAGCTCGCGAAACGTCAGAAACTGAAACTGGAGAATTAAAAGAATTTGCTCTAGCTGAAATTGAAGAACTAGAACCACAGATTAACCAACTCGAAGATCAATTAAAAAAAGAATTAACCACCAAAGACCCTAACGACAAAAAGGATGTAATCATAGAAATCCGGGCAGGCACAGGTGGAGACGAATCTGCTTTATTTACAGCTGAACTTTTTCGAATGTACTCTCGTTACGCTGAATCCCAAGGTTGGAAAGTAAATATTTTATCCTCAAATCAAATTGGCATCGGTGGCTTCAAAGAAGTTATTTTTGAAGTTAAAGGACAATCAGTTTTTGCTACTTTCAAATATGAACGTGGTACACACCGAGTACAACGTGTACCAGAAACTGAAAAGCAGGGCCGCGTACATACTTCAGCAGTTACTGTTGCCGTTTTACCAGAAGTTGAAGAAGTTGATGTAAAAATCGAAGACAAGGATTTAAAAATTGACACTTATGCTTCCGGTGGTGCTGGTGGGCAAAGTGTAAATACAACTAACTCCGCAGTTCGAATCACCCACCTACCAACCAATACAGTTGTTTCTTGCCAAGACGAAAGATCACAAGCTCAGAACAGAATAAAAGCCATGCGAGTACTACGTTCCAAAATTTACGAAGGCGAGATGCAAAAACAACACGACGCGCTTGGTGCTGACCGAAAAAAACAGATTGGATCTGGCGATCGCTCAGAAAAAATACGCACTTACAATTTTCCACAAGATCGAATTACGGATCACCGAATTAAAACCAATTGGAATAATATACCAACCGTCCTTGATGGTGACATGGGCAAAATCATTGAAACATTGAAAGCTGAGGAATTTAAACTTCAGGAATAAAAATAAATACATTATGAAAAAAATCATTACAATCCTTATTGTAACTCTTTTCATTGCAACCGGCTGTACTCTAGCAAACCAAAAAAAATCCACTGCTATTAAATGTAAAAAACTTTCCAGTTCAGAATGTTCACAAAACTCTACCTGCGATCAAATCACAAATCTCCCGAACACAGCACCCGGGACACTTGGCATTCTCGGGTTTAGTCAATATTGTGTACCAAAAGGCGATAATGATTCCTGCGCAAAATTTGCAACTCAAAAATCTTGCTTAAGCAATGAACAATGCGCTTATGCTAATATTAAAAGTAGTGGGGTGTGTTATATTAATGATTAGAATTTAACAAAAAAGACTCCGCTTGGCAGAGTCTAGTATGAATTGTTTAACTACTACTTTTACGTTTACCCAGTCGCCGTCCCATCTCCTTGCAATAATAGCTAGCGTGATCATCATAATCCCGAATACCGCAATCACGTAAACCATATTTTACGGCATCAAAGAACTTTTCTTTGTTTTTCAATCTTTCGGCAACCACATCTGCAACTCTTTCCCACTGCTCTTCTGTCATTACTAATCCTCATAGCTGAGTTAAACAATGAACTACCTAAAGCACTTAAGACATTAACATTAAAATTGTTTTGTGTCAAAAATCGTAAGGCAACAAGAACGATCAAAAAACAACGGCAATCTCCGTTGTTTTTCTAAATTATTTTTCCAGTTCTTTTTTTATGTAATGATCCTGCATCGGCTTAACATACAATTCACGAGAAATATTCGTTAAAAAAACTTTTATTGCCGACGATATTGAACCCTTTTTCCTAATCTGCTCAGATGCATAAAACTTATGCTGTAAACCTTTTTCTTTTTTTGTATCCATTAAAGGATCATCAAAAACGTCAATATCAATAATTTGAAAATTATAATCTGTATCAGAATCATTTGACCGTTCAACAAAAACATTTCCCGTTCTAGAAACATCTCCGCGAGAAGGCTTTGCTCCTTGCGTAGAATCCGTAATATCCAAGACGACCTCTGATGTTGCCTGCAGAAGATCAATTTGTTCTAAAAACTTTTTCCAAGCTTTTTGCAAATCATCATATTCTTGCCTTCCTGCCATTAACCTACCAACCGATTCTCCCTTCGCAAAAGGCTGATCAATCATTCTTTTGTAATTTCCCTCTGCGTCGCGATAAATAACAATATTATCAAACAAAACATTGATATTAATTTCACCCTCTTGTAGACTCATAAACTCTTTTTGCTGACGTTCAAATAGTTCCAACGCGCACATATTGCGCATTAACTTAACTATTGAAATTGGATCTTGATCATGACGCCCCTTCGAAACTTTCAAAACTCGTTTTTCACCTGCCGAATTAACGAAAATTAAATTCTTATTTTCGGCACCTTCGGTTTGTTCTGTTTCTGGATCCTTTTCCAAAGCATTTAAATATACTCGAGCTTCCTCCGTTATACTAGGTATTCTAGATAGTTCAGACTCCTGCTCTAAAATTTTTCGCTGTGCAGGACTAGCTTTTTCCATTTTTGCTAATAACTCCTCCAACCTACATTTACGTTCTTCGATCTCTTCAATTGACAATTCCTTATCTAACCAAAAAACACTGTCAGACGTTTTTACTTCTTTGATAAAATTACTAAAATTCAATTCTGACTCTTTTGGACCATCTTTTCCTTCAGCTGGTAAAAATTGGTTTGCTTTAAATTTTTCCATACTATACTTTTATTAATCTATATATATGTTACCATAAAAGCATCAAAATATGAAAACCATAAAACAATTATTAACAGAAGCTAATTCAAAATTACGAAAGAATAGTATTAAAACTGCACGTCTTGACGCTGAGGTTATTCTAAGTTTTGTTTTGAATAAACCAAAGGAATATCTTTACACTTATCCTGAAGGAATTGTAAGTAAAGACACGATTAATCGCTTCTTAACTCTTATCAAAAAGAGATCTTCCCACTACCCAATCGCCTACCTCACCAACAACAAAGAATTTTTTGGACTAGACTTTTACGTTGATGAGAATGTATTGGTGCCGCGGCCGGAGACAGAGTCGCTGGTGGAAGAAACTCTTAAAGAAGTAAAGACGCGATTAATCGCGTCTCCACACTCAGAAATAAATATCGCGGAAATCGGTACCGGCTCCGGGTGTATAGCAGTGGCGTTAGCAAAAGAAGTAGAGACGCGATTAATCGCGTCGCCACCAATTAAGATAATGGCCACTGACATTTCGGCCGCGGCACTGAAAATTGCTAGGCGCAACGCGCGTAAACACAAGGTCTTATCTAGAATTAAATTTTATCAAGGTAATCTGCTTGAACCACTTAAAAACAAAAAAATTGACTTAATTGTAGCCAATCTTCCCTACCTTGATTCTGATTACAAAAATCTTTTAAACTCTTCAGATAAAAAAGCTCTTAAGTTTGAGCCTTCACTTGCTCTTTATTCAGGTAAAGAAGGCTTGAACCATTATGCTGAATTTTTTGAACAAGTGGCAGAGCTTAAACATAAGCCTAAATTCATTTTAGTTGAATTTGGTCCAAAGCAAACCTCTGCACTCAAAAAAATCATTCACCAAAACTTAGGTCCAGCAAAATTAACCAAAGTCCAACCTGGAACTTTAATGATTGAATTAACGTAATACAAAATTTTAAGTAAAATTAAATAATTGTTCATTTCACAAAGACCCTGAAGTACATTTGCGCAAGCTTAATAACTTCAGGACGAAGGAGTCTATAATGAAGCCAAGATCTGCTTTTCGTAATCGTGGTAGATCAAAAGGAAGCCCACGAAGCAACTCCACCTTCTCTGAAATCAATAGGTACCTAGCACCATTTAGCCAGCACATGAACAATTTTAAAAGTGTTGACAATATCGGATTGATTAAAAACTATCACCTGGTAAAGAGTCCCCGCGCAAAGACAAAAATCAGAGATCTACTTGTCTATAACAATATTAAACTGGTAGTCAAAATTGCCTTAAAATACTCTAACCAAGGAGTGCCAGTCGATGACTTGATCCAAGAAGGTGTTCTGGGTCTAATGAAAGCAATTGACAAATTTGACCCCGGAAGAGGCTTTTTATTGCCCACTTATGCAGTCTGGTGGATCCGACAAGCAGTTTCAAGAGCGGTTCAAGATCAAACCAATGAAGATCCCTACCGCGTCTCAAATAATTTCCGAGACAAAATATCAATTGTAAAAGTGGAAACCTACAAGCTCGTTCGCGATAGCAATGGAAAATGGCCCACTCCAGAAGAAGTACTTGTTGAAATTAAAAAAAGAGACACTCAAGCCAGTGAAAATTTCACACTTGAAGATGTCCAAAAAGTACAAGCCCACTTAACCAATCGAAATATTCAACTTGATGTAGAGCTTGAATCTATCGAGAGTAAAGAAACAACATCAATAGAAAGCTTATTTCCGGACACAATTCATTCCTATGCCGACATTGATACTATGATTCAAGCGCGCCGTAAATTTGCAGAAAGCCAGGAGTTTCTTGACACGATAGAACAATATATCTACAGATTAGAAATCAGAATGGGAGTAATTCTTAAACATCGACTGGGAATTAATGGTGCTGAAGAAATGACACTTGAAGAGCTTGCTCAAATTTTCAAAGTCAGTAGAGAAAGAATACGCCAGATTGAAGCCAAAGGATATGAACTTTTAGAAAAAACTCTCGGATTGGAAAAAAAAGAACTTCAATATTTAATTCTTTCTCACGAAGAAGTAGGCAAAATAGTAGGCTCCGATTCATAAAGAGTAAGTTGCACCGGACTTGCTCTTTTTTATTTAGCACAAAGTGGTCCCGTTGGGACAAAAAAACTGCCTTTGCTCTGTTGAGCTCCGGCAGGCAGACGAACCTTGTAAAATTCGTTATTCAAATTTAAACTTTTTGATTTTCCTGCAAATCATCTTCGACATGAGGCCCATTATCAAGAAAACTCCAAAGATAGGTACCAATCAAGATGACCGCACCAAGAACGATTGGCCAAATAAAGCAAAGTAAAACCATTGCCAAATCAACAAAAACGTTTGACTCTTTGGTTATCTGTGACCTGACAATATGAGTGTAACAAAGGACAATTCCAACTAACCATGTGAACAATAATATTGTATTCAATGGGTCCTCCTCTTGAGTTTATAAAGTCAAAAGTTTGTAAAGTTTATAAAGTTAGACTGACAATAAAACTATCTAATTCTACTTTACCAAAACCACATCACTATATTCTACTTTTAACTTTTCTAAGACTTCATCAATATTTTCCAAATCTGAATATTTAACTCGGGCAATATACGTCACTTCATCAGAAATTATTTTGTTGTTCTGAAAATTTTCAATTGACAAATCCTTCAATTCAGGAAAATCCTCTAGAAATGTTTTTATTAGCTTATCAGTTTGTTCTTTATTTGACAATCCTAACGAATCTTTGAAATAAATATAGCCAGTAACTATTTCAAATTGCAATTGTTCTACCTGTATAGCTTCAGCCGCCTTCTCTTTCTTTAGTCTCTCTGCTTCCTGTTCAATTAAACTTGATAAATATTCGCCCACTTCTGCATTATCATTTTTCCAGGTTTCAACATAAAAACCACCGTCCTCATAAGCTGAAAGATCAATTTGTGGTGCTTTTGCCAAATTTCTGCCGTGCATTAAATTCCAACCATAAATTATCAGGCCGGAAGTGACTACCACCACAATAAAAATTTTTATGAATGTATCAAAAGGTTTCTCCATATATAATTAGACAATTACACTAATTGACCTAAACAGCTCCTAATAAACAATAACCGGTCCACAAGTTAACTTGGCGTTTATAGCTGGGGCATTATTTAGAGTAATTTTCACTACTGAATCATTTGCTCAAGATCCTCCTCCACTACAACTTTAGGAAAATGATCTGGAACTACTTCAATCCAAGTCTTCCCACTATTAAATAATATTTCCTGACCAGATTGATTATAAAATCTAGTTCGTGAGGTTAAATTTGGTCGCTTCCAGGTCGCCTGTATAACTTGGCCATCTAGAAAAACTATTGCCTTAGCTGAACCAATGGTCGTAGTTTTTCGCCGGCCATAACTATCAATTACTGTACTTTCGGTATAAATAATGGCAATATTTTTTGCTTTAATCTTTGCACCATCACTATCTTCGTGCTCTTGGCCAGCTTGGTACCGTTGGTAGTTATTGTTTTCTCTATCGTAATACCAATCTATCGTAAAATCTCTAGTGGCAAAATCAACAGTAATCTTTTTTGTTTTACCTCTTTGTACTAATTCTGTATCTGGTTTAAATTTCCAACTTTCAAAATCATAGGCAGGTTGCCAACCTTTATTGTCCACGGCTTTGGTAATCAATTCACTAGAAGTATATACATTATGTGGCTGGCGCCTCAACCAAGAACGCCAAAAATATTGGCCTGAAGAAAACTCATTCAAATCAAAAGAATAAACCTTACTAATTAAATCCAGAGCTTCATTACTACCACCAACATGCACATATGGCCCATTGAACTCTCTAGCCCAATCAACATAAAACGGTCGGGCGGAACGGACAGGGCCAATTTTCTCAATCACTTTATCAGCACTAAAAACTGCTAAAAATCGGGTTATTGGCGACTCTACAATTGCTTCATAAACCAGGCTCGCTTCAGCCAAGCCACTGGGTGGACGTGAATCAACATGATTTTCTATCATCACCGCATAAACACCGGGCTCTTCATCCTCCGTAAAACACAAACCATCAATTTTTTTAATTTTTTCACAAATATCTAAAGTTTGCTGAATAATTTCATTAATTTCAGATTGATCTTGCTGTTGTTTTCTTCTTTCTTTTTGTAAATACAACAAACCTGTAACTGCCAAACCGACGATTACTAAAATCAACACACCTGTTATATAAAATTTAAATTTCTTATCCATTTTGTTAAATTAAAAGTGCTCCATTATCTTCTATAATAGAGCACTTTAATATTCGAAGCAAATTATTCTTTTTTATCTTCAGCTACAGGGTCTGAGCCTTCACTCTTTTCCTCAGCACTATCACCTTCAGTTTTATCACCTTCTTCAGCATCCTCCGCCTGTTCCTCTGCAACCTTAACCTCAGCTTCTGTAGGTTTTTCCTCAACAGTTGGTGGTGCAACCAAGGCAACAACTTCTTCTAGGTCAGCCAAAATCTCAACCGTGTCTGGTAAATTCAAATCTTTAATTTTAATCCTGTCTTCAAAAGTCTTCAAAAGACCAAGATCAACTTTAACCTCTGAAACGATATCTCTTGGCAGGCAACGAATAGTTACGCTGTCCAAATTAGTAATCAAAATTCCACTATGAACCTTTTCTGCTGGGGCTTCGCCAACCAACACAATTTGAGCTTCAATTTCCAATTTTTGACCACGCTTAATTTGATACAAGTCAACATGTAAAAACATTGTCTTAACAGGATCAGAACTGACATCTTTTACTAAAACTTCTCGCGGCTCTTTTTCTCCTTCAATAGAAAGATTGATTAATGAACTTTCTCCTGCTTTTTCATAAAGCTTATCAAAGTCAACAGCACTTAAGTGGATCAAAACATTTTCCTTAAGTTCAGGACCATAAACAACAGCTGGAATTTGCCCTTCTGGTCTTACCTCTGCCTTTTGGTCTCTTTTTTTAGCTTTTAATTCGTATACCATATTAATATTATTTTATTAATTGTTTAGCTTGTAATTTTTTATAAAAATCCAGTAAATCATCTGACACTAATGGGCCACGATGAATAAATTTTATGATCTCCTCTGAATTTAACTCCGTCAATACACCAACTAAATTAATACCCTGTTCCGATGTTGACAGCAAAACGACTACGGCGCCATGACAGCTTTTACATTCAATATGTAACATCTGACCTTGATCGGTTTCCTCAATCATTTTGATTGTTGCTGGAAACTGCTTTTTTTTGCAAACCGGACACTCAGCAATTAATTTAGAATTTTTAAATTGCTCAAAAATCATATAAAACTAAGAGTTTGTTTTTATTTTAGGGACTGTTTCCGAATACAAGTCTGTACTCTCCTCGCTTTTAATCCCCTATAAGTCAAACAGGATTGTAACAAAAAAACAAAATCTTGTCAAATGTGTTAATTAACTATTTATCGGTGAACAGCAACACTTTCAGCAAGGCCAACCATTATTAAACAGGCTATCAAAAAACTGCCTCCATAACTTAAAAAGGGTAAAGAAATTCCCATAACTGGCATGATCCCCATATTCATTCCAACATTTACCATTATATGCAGAAAAAATATAACCATTACACCAAGGACAATAAATAAGCCAAAATCATTACGTGCTTGTTTGGCGATCTTAATCAAACGATAAAAGATTAACCCACAAAGACCCAACACTAAAGATACCCCAAACAACCCCAACTCTTCAGCAATTACAGCAAATATAAAATCTGTTTGAGCTTCTGGGATAAAACGCAACTGACTCTGCGATCCGAAACCCAATCCCCGACCCCACAAACGCCCTGAGCCAATACCGATAATTGACTGGGATACATTATAACCACCACCCAAGGGATCAAGCTGTGGATTAATAAAAACCATTATTCTCTCTTTTTGGTAATCTTCCAAAAATAACACCCAGGACAACATAGAAAACACAACAGCTATAATTAACAAGACCACAATATACTTTTTATCGACCCCTGTTAAAACTAACAAAATGAACCAACAACCAGCCAAAATCAAAGTAGACCCTAAATCTGGTTGAAACATGACCGGAATCGCCATTGCTAAAAATATCCCCAGACTAACAATTACATGCTTACTGGAATTGAACCGCTGGAAACGATTACTAAAAAATTTAGCCAATAAAATTATTAATGCAACTTTTGCTAATTCAACAGGTTGTAATCCCAAGCCACCAATTGAAAACCAACCCCTAGTACCGCGAACCGTCGTTCCTATAAATAATACCAGAGTCAACATTGACAAAATTGCTACAAAAATCAAACGACTATGCACCCACCAACTAGAATAGTTTATTAAACTAATAATAAATAGTAAAAGAAAACCTATTACTCCAAAAACTATCTGTTTATTAAAATCATTAAAATCCGCTTGCTCTTGACTAAGACTAACGCTATAAATTGCTGCCAAACCTAAACAAAATAACAAAAGAACACCCAGACACAATAGCCAGTCAAATTTCTGAAAATCCTGGATGATTCTTTTGAACATAATTAGGGATTCCTAAAAGATGGAGTATTAACTCCATCTTAGCTAAATATCATAAATTTGTATAGGGACATTTTAGGCTATGGCAGATCAACCTCAAAACTCTTGAAAACATCTGGATTAAGAATATTTATATCAGGTACAATTTTCAAATCGACACCACGAGGAATGGCTTGAAAAATGTTTAGACTTTCTGTTTTTTGCTCTCCCGAATTAATACTATCCAAGATAGTTTGAGTAACTGCGATCACCTTGTCACGCTTCAATACGAATACGACAAATCGCGGCTGCCAAAAGTTATAAGCGCTTTTATTAATTACATCAAAACGCATATTCGCTATGTCTTCTTTTTTACTTAGCCCACTCTGTTTAGCGGCCAATATTTCAATATTTTCAAATGAAAAATTTAAAAATTTATTTCTGGTCTCTTCGTAATCAAATACTTTCAACCATTTAACATTTTCAACTATTAAATTGGCAGAATTGACGATTCCCTGGGATTTAAAACCTAAATTGAGCACGTACTTTGTTTGTTCTGGTAAAACAAAATCAGTTTTTATTTCTGTTTTTTCGTCATCACCTAATATAAAATAGTAATCAAATGATTCAATATACCAACGCTGATTCGGATTATAAACTTCCGTATACAAATCGTACATATTTTCACCAGTTTTGATTACCTCCGTTTCCAGGACTTGAAGATCTGAAGGATTATTCAATTCTACCAAAAGTTGTTGGTTTAATTTATTTTTACTAATGTCAGCTAAAAGTGCCTCACGACTGCTAGCATCTGTACCATAATAATCAATTATTCCCTTAATACCAAAAACTAACAAGGAGCCAGCTAATATAGCTAAAATAAAAATTCCAAGCTTGCGTAGCAAAACCCGATGCGTTACATACCAATAACCAGCCTTGAGCTGATCATCTGATAAATTGTTATAAATATTATTTGGCATACATTTTACTAAAAATATTATACCACAAACTGGAACCAATACACAATATCAAATACACAATACCCAATACACAATACCCAATACACAATAGAACAACTAAACAAACATTCCATTAACTGTTAAATATTTGGACAATATTGGGGCAATACTTGAGTAATATTAATATTAGCTTATTAACTTTTTATCCCCCGAAGCTCTTCACAAAGCCATTTTTTCATGCTAAAATGTAGATGAAACAATTAATCAAAAAATTAAGAATATCCAATATTTGTATAATTTTAAATTTGTGTATTCTTGCGTTTTTATAACTTATGCCTCCAAAAAAACCTGTCAGTAAACCAAAACCAAAGGCTCCTACTAAAAAACCCAAAGCTAAAAATGATGATGATTATGGTGCCGCCCAGATTACGGTTTTGGAAGGACTAGCTCCCGTTCGGAAAAGACCTGGAATGTATATTGGAAACACCGCCAGTGAAGGTTTACATCACCTACTTTGGGAGGTTGTTGATAATGGAATTGATGAAGCCATGGCTGGCCATTGTACCGACATTATAGTTAAACTATTACCAAAAGGTATGGTCTCAATAACTGATAACGGTCGTGGTATTCCTATTGAAGTTCACAAATCAACAAAAGTTTCAGCACTAGAAACAGTACTAACCAAACTACATGCAGGTGGTAAATTTGGTGATGGTGGCTACAAAGTATCAGGTGGATTACACGGTGTGGGTGTTTCAGTTGTTAATGCCCTATCCAGCTATTTAAAGGCTGAGGTTAAACGTGATGGAAAACTTTATGAGCAGGAATATAAACAAGGTAAACCACAAACCAAACTAAAAGCGATTGGAAATGTTAAACGTTCCTTAACTCCTGATCTCAATCATCCGGAAAAAGCATATCGAACCGGAACAACAGTTACTTTCCAGCCTGACTCTACGATTTTTACTGTTCTTGAATATAATTGGGACAAAATACTTACTCGGATGCGACAGCAAGCCTACTTGACTAAAGGAATAAAAATTATATGTCTAGATCTCCGAGAGAAAGACGCACCAAAGCAATTTTCTTTTTACTTTGAAGGTGGTGTTGCCTCTTATGTTAAACAATTGAACCGCAAGGACAAGGTCAAGCATGAAAACATTTTTTACGTAGACAAGGAAGTTGATGGCATTAATGTAGAAGTTGCTATTAAATATACCGAAGAATACACTGAAACTCTTTTGGCTTTCACCAACAACATTCTCAATCCTGAAGGAGGTATGCATGTGGCTGGTTTTCGGACTGCTCTGACTAGAACACTGAACACCTATGCTCGAAAAAATAACATTCTAAAAGAAAAAGATGAAAACCTAAGTGGTGATGACGTCAGAGAAGGATTAACTGCTATTATTAGTATAAAACTTGGTGATCCACAATTTGAAGGTCAAACTAAGGCCAAACTGGGAAATGCTGAGGTTAAACCAGCAGTTGATAGCGTACTATCAGAACATCTGGCTATCTTCCTTGAAGAACATCCCAAAGATGCTGAAGCAATAATCGGCAAAGCCCTTCTAGCAGCTCAAGCTCGACGCGCTTCAAGAGCCGCGCGCGAAACTGTACTCCGGAAAGGTGTTTTAGACAGTTTAAGTTTACCTGGCAAACTGGCTGATTGCTCATCAAAAGAACCTGAGAAATGTGAATTATATATTGTGGAGGGAGACTCTGCGGGTGGTTCTGCCAAACAAGGACGAAACCGAGATTATCAAGCTATCTTGCCTCTACGTGGAAAGATTATTAACGTAGAAAAAGCTCGTTTAGATAAGATGCTGGCCAATAATGAAGTTAAATCTTTAATCATTGCGATGGGAACAAATATTGGTGAACAGTTTGAAGTAGAAAAGTTACGTTACGATAAAATTATTATCATGACGGATGCTGATGTAGACGGTTCCCACATCCGGACACTTTTATTAACTCTTTTTTATCGCCATTTCTCTCCACTAATCACAGAAGGACATCTATATATTGCTCAGCCTCCCCTATATCTAGTAAAAAGGGGCAAAGAAAGTCACTATGTATATTCTGAAGAAGAATTAGAAGAACTAAAAAAGAAACTGGGGAAACAAAAATCGCCTGCCACCAAAGTTAAGGAGGTTGTCGAAGAATCTGCAGATGGAGAAGGAGAAGAAATTGATGAGAACACAATATCTGAAGACGAACTACAAAAACTTAAAGGCTTTTCTTTGCAACGATACAAAGGTCTTGGTGAAATGAACCCTGAACAACTTTGGATAACTACCATGGATCCAACTCATCGTATGCTGAAAAGAGTTACCATCGAAGATGCAGAAGCAGCTGATGAAGTGTTCGACATCTTGATGGGCGCTGATGTTCAGCCACGCAAGAGGTTTATTCAGACTCATGCGAAAAGCGTGAAGAACTTAGATATATAAGAAAATGCCTCGACGTAAGTCGGGGTTTTTTATGCGAAATGATTTCGCATAGAAACAAGTTATGTGAAATACATTTTTACTTTTTTATTCTCAAAAAATTATGCCAGAAAAATTCAAACCTAATGCTGAGCGAGAACTTAGACGTGAAATAACTATCCGCACATTGACGCCTATTCAGGTCGGTGTTGAGGGTCCCAAATACATTGCTGAAGTGGAAGATCCAACATCGAAAGATCCTTATACTATGTTTGTAAAATCGATGTACGAGAGAAAAGACGCACTTCAGCAGCAAAGACAGTGGCAAGATTTAAAGGAACTCGGCATTAATGTTCCTGAAAGGGCCTGGGCTCATGAATTTAACAATGGTGCACAAACATTAGTGGCGACTGACTTGTCTGGAAATGGTAGAAGATTAGTGCTTTCATGTAATAATCCAGAGCTTAAAACTCCAGAAGGGAGAGGGGTAATAAAGACGATCCCCACCGAAACAAAGCAAATGATTAAAGATCATCTGTTATTTTCTGCAATCGCCGTTTCAGGACTTGGGCCAACACAAATTGCGAGAAGATACTCATTATCAAATGATACTTTCGCACTTGTAATAGATCCACAACATCCTGAAACAGCTAAGCCAGTCGCCATTGATTACGGAGTTGATTTACATGAGCCCAGACCCAACGAAGCACAACAAGATTTATTGCGTAGCAGTCTGTTTGGCGCGGGTTGTTTTTATGCAATTGTTGTTGGAGAAGAGCTAGAGTTGCCAGACGATCCAATTTTTGCTTCGGTAGATCGCGCTGCACTTAAAAAATACTGTCAAGAAACAGTTGAATTTTTCTGGCATGAAAATGAAAAAAAGTAAAAATGTACATCATATAACACGCAGTATGCGGTTTCGCTCCCGTTGGTCGCTCCACTCATATTTGGCAATGGTAAGCTCCTCCGTCGCAAATTTTACCACTGCCAAACATCGCATACTGCGGAACGTTAAACGAAATACCAATAAATTCTTTTCATTTTAATTTGGGGAAATTTTATTTTCACGTCAAAATATATGGCAAAATCACTTAATATAAAATTTGAAAAAGCTGTGCGAATTCTGTCAGAGTATATGCCACTGTCAGATAAAAATAGCAGAAAGCCAATTATGTTTCACGACATACGCGTTGGCGTGTATTTATATGAAAATGGTTATTCAGAAGATATTGTTTTAGCTGGCATTTTGCACGATGCGATTGAGTGGTCTGGTGCTGACGAACAATTACTGAGAGATGAGTTCGGCGATAATGTTGTACGCTTGATTTGTGCTAGTACCAAAGATGATACGATTGCAGACAAAGAAAAAAGAACCAACGAACTGATTCAACGGTGTGTACAAAACGGGCAAGACGCTCTCATTGTTAAAACGGCTGATATTATTGATAGTTTCAAGTGGTATTCCAGCCAAAACAACGAGAATGAATTAAAAAAACATTGCATAAAGAATGCCAACGCTATTTTCAAGTTTAAACCGGAAGATTTTGACGATAAAATATTTAACGAATTAAAAAGTTGGCAAGAAAGGTTTGCGAATTAAACCGAATAAAACTTCCTTAAATACAATAAGGAATAAATTGCGCGTGGCTGGACAAAATATTAGAGGCTTCTTTTGAGAAATAATTTTATTTTATAAAACTCATTAATTTCACTAAATTTATATAATCCCTCAACCTTTTTATAATATGCCAAAAACTGGTTTCTCAACAGGAAGTTTACGCAGAGCAAATGTTCCCTTTGATGAAAGAATCCAATTGTATCATTCATTAGGAGCGGATGCGATTGAACTTAGCTTTGCAACACCCACTGAATTATTCGGGTATAGGTTATCAGATCAATCAAAGCAAAACATTGAAAAATTTTCGGCTGTTTCAATTCATGCTCCATGGAAAGAACTTAGATACAATTCAGATTCTAAAACTCAGGAAATAATCAACAAACTAAAAGAATTATCTGATCAACTTCCCATTACAGGGTTAGTCTTACATCCAGATATTATTGATGATTTTAAGATATTAGAACAATCAGGATTACCATTTTTATTAGAAAACATGGACAGAAGAAAAACCTATGGGACTCATCCAGAACATTTCAACGAATTGAAAACAAAATGTGACTTTAGGTTTGTTTTGGATGTTGAACATGCATATGAACATGATCCAAGCATGAAACTTGCTAAAGAATTCGTTGAAGTTATGGGAGATAGATTAAACCACATGCACGTTAGTGGCTGTAGTGACTCAGCGGGTCATGTTCCTACTTATTGCGCTATTAACAAAAAAGAAATTACTGAAATACTAAAACTAAAATTAGCAGTACCAATAATACTAGAGGGAGCCATATTAGAAGATGTTTCAAATTCAATCTCAAAAGAACTAGATTACATTAGAAGTTTTGAAAATTAATAAATTAACATCAACCCATACTTATGCTAAAAATCAAACCATTCAAACAATCTTACGGAATGTGTGGGGCCGCTTCAATGAAGATGGTTATGGATTATTATGGAATTATTCACTCTGAAAAATATTGGGCAATGAAAATCGCCAACAAAATCGATCCAAAAACCGGTAAGATTATCCTTTTTAACGGACTATCTGATAAGAAGATGTTGAGAATCGCTAAATCATTGGGATTTAAAGGAGTTTGGAAAGAAGAAGCCTTAATTTCAGAACTCAGAAAATACATTAGCAAAAACATTCCGGTAATCGTCAATTGGTACTCCCCTGAACAAGGCGGACATTTTTCTGTAGTCGTGGGCTTTGAAAAAAATAATATTTTATTGGCTGACCCACACTTTGGCAAAATAAAAAAAATGTTAACTGACGATTTTAAGGACAAATGGTTTGACTTTATTGGACCACCCGCCAAAAAAAATTTACTGGTAAGACCAATTGTTGTTTGGTACAAATAATATACTACAAAATTCCAATATCAAAAAAAACCGGCGTGAGCCGGTCTTTTTTATTTTATTTTTTCAATTGTCTTTTCTTCCAAAATATATATACAAATAATATTAACAAAACCGAGTAATTCCCTATCATAAACCATCCATTGCCCCAGCTAATACCTGGGAACTTCCATTCTGATACTGGCCACAAGAATGGGGTCGGCAGAAAATCTCTGGTGTGAGTAAAAAGATCAAAAACAATTGCGATCGGCCAGGACAGCATATAAACTGGAAATTTTTTCAGAACCAAGAACACAATCAAAATACATGCACCTGCCACAAACAAACTATGGCTGATATTATAAAGTGTGAATGTCCAATCAGGAATATTATTCAAATCTGGCTCACCAAACTTGCGCTCAAAAATAATTTTATAAATAGCAAAAATCAACCAAGACATTGAATCTGGTAATAGGCCGAACAATACGGCTAGCTTAACTTGTTTTAGTTTGTGAAATAAGCCATAACTCCACAAACCGTGAGCTAGATAGTCCATGATTCAATTATAACATGTTCCAAAATAGTCAACAAAAAATACCTTCATCCAACCTGTATAATCTTTACATGGTTTATTTTAGAGACAAAATTTACAATTTTAAGGTTTCGACTTTTTGACCCAAAAAGTAGCAAAAAGGCTGGGGCTCCACTCCTTCGACAAGCTCAGGATGACAAGTGGAGTTTACCCCGAGCCAGTCGAGGGGCCCCAGACCCCGCCCTGCTAATAATATTCTAAGCGTCAAATCAATTAAGCAACAACCTAATTCTAATTGAAAAATGACTTGTTATTTATGAATAAAAAAGCCCACTGAATTGTTCAGTGAGCTTTGTAACAGTCCCATTAACGAAGGTTGCGCACAACCACTTGCAGGGCTGTACCAAACTCTTCCAGACACTCTTCCATTGAAGTGTAAATCAATTCAATAGGATAAATATCTGGAACGTGATGCACTCCAACCATGAAATGCACAACAATGATCCCCCTAGCCAGAAGTTGTTGAGTCATTTTTCTAACCAGAGCAATATCATCTGGCCCATCATCGCAAAGAACGAGAAGTACCTTACGACGCTTGGTCGACCTAGCCAACTTTGAACCAGCGCTCTTCAACATGTGAGTATCTGAATTAGCACCTTCACCTTCTAGGTTAACAAACCCAGAGTCTCGACTGGCTGGGCCAAAATCGTACACTGCCTCCGAACTAAAACCCCAAAGATGTCCTTCACAAGCTGGACTTAGTCGTAAAATCGCTTCGGTAAACAGCGTAGCAATTCGTTTGGCTTTTTCCAGTTTGCTTTCACTCATTGAACCGCTGGTATCAACCGCTAAATGAATTTCAGCGTCAATGTTACGTTCAACAATTGTTTCCGTAAAAACATCTGGAAATCCAAGCGCAATACCAGCTGCCTCATCCATATCCAGATCACCCTCATACTGACTATACAGCTCCGAATATTCTGGGTTTTCCAAAAATCGAAACTTTCGCATCAAGGGTTTAAGCAATTCTCTATTTTGCTGTAAATACTTTTGATACAGCGCATGATTAGCTGAATCTGCTTTTACTTTTTTAACTTTAACATTGTTCTTTAACCCGACTGAAATTGGGCCAGGGTGAACCATGTTCAGAGATTTCAACTTTTGAGCCAGTTGTTTCAGCCCAGTGTTACGCACCGTAGCTACATGTAATTTAGCAATCTGCCTCAGCGCCTTTAACAATGCCTTGGGCAACTCCCCTTTTCCTCTTGCAAAATTGCTAAAGAACTGAGAGAAGAGCCAAAATTCAATCTCTGGCCGTTCATCTTCGGAATTCCGTATTTGCCATTCGCCAAGAATGTTTTTGACTTTTAGAGCTCGCCAATAAAACTCTTCTGGCGTTGCCGTAACCAGGATTTTTCTACGCAACTGCTTCATTGCTCTACGAGTTTCTTTAAACTTCGGGCTTTTGTGCCACTTAGCAGCAAAGAAAAAATCCTCATAAACATCTTCAGCTGGCCAGTTACGTAAGAACTGGTACATTTGAGCCTTATTCATGCCACGTTTAGTCAAAAAACCCTCGTACTTTTCATAGCGTGAATTTACACACAAGTACAACAATCGACCACGCAAGGCCTTAGCAAAACCAGGCGAATCATCAGCTAACAAAATATCATCCTTGCGATCCAACATGATTTGCAAGATATGATACAATGTCCGGTCTTCCTTGTCCATTGCCCTTTTCAATAACTCAGGACCAAATGGTGAAAACAGGATATGACCAGCTTCATGATAAACGCTACCATAGCCAACCTGCTCAAACCCTTTCACAAAATAGTATGGGTTCATGAAAATATCAGCCTTGCAGTCGGTAGCCGCAGTTTCAACACGGGGATCCCAAATAAACCTGAATGGCCGATTAATAATCATCGCCACATCATTGCATAGATAAGGAAACTCTCGTTCCAACAAGGCCATATCTTGTTCTGATAATGGCTTGTCAAATAAAAGGTCTGGATTCATTTTATTACCTCATTTTTTTAATGATCAATATTTTATTTAAAAAATGAAAGATTCAAGATTTAAGGTCAAAGACCCAGGAAAGGTTCAGGGCTCAAGACACGAAGAAAAAAAAGGCTTTATTATTTAGTCTAAATCCGCCTAGTCTCTTACTCCTTGAACCTTACTACTTCCCTTTCCCTTTGCTCTTGAATCCTTAACCCTTTATCTTTTATACTATTCTATTTCTAATTTCAAGTTTCTCTTGGAACCTTTGAAACCAGAAATAGAAGCGGGAAATGAATTTCACTTCCCGCTATGACTGATGTTTGCTAATGGTGAGCTTGGGTTTGTCAGCCACTGTCAGGCCGTAGCCTGCAGTGAAGGAAACAACAATAGCGCGTCAGCGCGACGTTGACGAGCAAAGGCCGACCTGACTGAGGCTGACTAACTGCACTCAAGCTAAACCTAACGGAACGCTTCTTACTGACATTGATACAATATCAGCTTAACGAAGATCTGATTTAGAAAAATCAGCGGTTCAAACAAACTCAGTCTATATTGAAAGATCAGCAATACTTTTTCTCATTGCAGAAAAAGCTTTAGCTACTTCACTGTTGGCATCTCTGGGTTTTCGGTCCCTTGTGCCATTGACACCAATTTCACCTTCATACCACCCCAGGAATCCCTTGATAATAGCGGACTCCAAATCAACACCATGCTTGAGCAAGTAGCCTACTGTTCGACAACCACGATAACTGGGTGAAAACGCCAAATTGCCAGCACGCTCTGCAGTTCGCAAATTACGTGCAACTTCAACAATTTTCAGAGCCTGTGATTCCAAAATGCCGACTTCAGAAGCCAGCTTTTGAGACTCATAATCCTTAGGCATCTCCCTGACCCGCATCGGTGCAAAGCGATCCTTAAGTGCCGCATCAACACCATGTGTCCCCAGATATTCATCACCCATGTTCATAGTGCCCATAAAGTGAATATTCCCTGGCAACACAATTGTGTTACTACCTTCCGCGGTAGGAAAGGTGACCTGACGAGTGTCATCGAACAAGCCATGCATACTCTCATTAGTCTTGGCATGCACTCGGTTAATTTCATCCAGCACTACCAAAAACTGCGTTGCCAAACCTTCTCTCTCCGCAATCATGGCGCGTTCAATGTAATCGTAAAAGCCAGAACGGATAAAAAGACTTGAGCCATTGGCTGCCGCATTGGAGCCAAACAGATCTGTGGTCTTTTTCATGGTGTAAACATCAACCTTATACGGTTGCTGCCAGCCCAAAGCCTGAGCAATGGCAAAAGGTAAAGTTGTCTTGCCAGTTCCTTTCGGTCCAATCAGCAAAACATCAATACCTTCGTTAAGCCAAACCAACAAAGTTTTCAGGTCGAGATTCTCGATCCAAAAATTGCTCAATTCAGCAATACTTTCCCATTTCTTCAACTTTTGCACTTTGGCAACCAATTGCACAATAGCGATTTTTTGACGCCCTTTACCAGGCCGCCTTTCAACCAGTTCAACCTGCCAGACATCGCCATTTTCAATCTTGATTCCACTTGGCGGATGGTTCACTTGAACCAGGGTACTTCGCATATCTTCATCTACGAATTTCCAACCCAAGACACCACTGGCATCAAATTTTGCTCTCACTTTCAGGATATCAGCCATTTTTACCTCTCTTTTTGTAATGTTCAAATTTCCAAATTCTTATCACCTATTTAATCAAATAAGTTTCAAGAATTTGAGCTGGAAGTGTTACACTTCCAGCTAAGTTAGTTTGCTAAGGACCTGTAGGACCGTAACAGTTTCGCTACGAAATGAGATTTGCTCATTGTCATTCGTAACGACTTTTCGTTACGAATGCGTAGCGACAACAGTTACGGTGCCGTAGCGTGAACCGCATGAGTCCCGAAGGGCGGGGAACGCTACGAGGACTAGCAATAATATACTTAAACGCAAACCTTGTATTGATACAATACAAGTAAAGCTTTTGCCAAAGCTTCAAACAAACTAACTTCTAATCTCTAAATCCAATCCTTTAGCTTCAGAGATTAAAGGGGAAATGGTTCACTTCCCCTGAATCAGTTTGCTATGGCTGTTGTAGGCTTGTGAAAAACTTGCTGTCAAGAATGCAGCAAGAATTGCAGCAGGGTTGCAGCAAATTTGTCACAAGGCCGTCACGGGAACTTCCCACCGGAGTGACCGTGAGGAACCCTGGCAACACCAAATTAAACCTTAACCTTACATTGCTACAATGCAAGCAAAGGACAAAGTCCTCCAACAAACTGATTTTCAACCTTTAAATCCAAATCCTTAGATTCAAAGGTTAAAGGGGAAATGATTCACTTCCCCAAAGCTGTTTTGTTTGCATAAGGTTGCTTCTGTTTGTGACGCAAGCCGTAGGCGGGGTCACAAACCGAACCCCAGTTGCGATGCGCGACTGGGTGAGAGCACTGGCTAAACCTTAAGGGTTGTTGTCTCACTGACTTTGATAACAAAATCAACTATAACGACAACTCACTACAAGTAGTGACAACAACAAACCAAACTACAGCTCACCTGAACAATTAAATATCAAGTTTAACTACTCAGGTAAGCCGGGGAAATGATTCACTTCCCCGGAGCTGTTTTGTTTGCATATGGTTGCCGGAGTCTGTGACACCTAAAGCGAAGTGTAGTGTCACAGATCAGGCTAGCCCCACGCCCTCAGGGGAATACGTGGGGCTGGACTGGGTACTGGCGCAACCTTATGATCGTTGTCTCACTAACTTTGCAAGTCAAAGATAGTTAAAACGACAACTCACTATAAATAGTGACAATTAACCAAACTACAGCTCACCTGAATAATTAAAATCAATTTAACTACTCAGGTAAGCCGGGGAAATGATTCACTTCCCCGGAGCTGTTTTGTTTGCATATGGTTGCCGGAGTCTGTGACATCTAAAACGCAGTGTAGTGTCACAGATCAGTTTAGCCTCACGCCCTTTAGGGGAAACGTGGGGCTAAACTGGGGAACTGGCGCAACCTTACGATCGTTGTCTTACTAACTTTGCTAATCAAAGCTAGTTAAAACGACAACTCACTATAAATAGTGACGATTAACCAAACTACAGCTCACTTGAATACTTTAATATAAAACACTCAAGTGAACTGGGGAATGTTGCATTCCCCATGTGCTAGTTTGCTATGGTTAATGATCCAGTCTCAGTAAAGATTTCACAGAAAACTTTCTGAGACTGGCCAGTGCAGGGGTTCCATTAACAGGCGAAGCCCGGGAGCCCAAGCTGGTAGTGGTTGGCAACTACCTATAAAAATGCCTATCTTATTTTGCTACAAAATAAGTTTTAGCAGACTTTTGCTAAAGCCCAACCAACAAACTAACTTCAACTAAAAAGCTCAAACAGATTGAACACTTTAGTTGAAGGAGGAATGCTGCATTCCTCCTAATAAAAGTACAAATTTGCTATGGCACGAAAAGCAACGCGACATTTTGACCTTGCTTCTAAGCGAAGCGCAACAGAGAAAGGTCAAAATATAGTTCGCCATCAACCAGGGATCGTTATCCAAACCAATCTTGATTCAAGACTGGCAGTCTACCATGATATTTACACGATTGGGTAGAATCTATAACAATCAAACAAATCTGCCAACCACTAATTTCAAATTAATTAAAAGCATTGGTTGACTGGAGAATGCTGCATTCTCCAGTAGGGGCGCTCCCCAAAAAGCTAGTTTCATTGGTTGTGATGTTATCAGGATTTCGAAGAAATCCGGATAACTTGTGACGTTGAGGGTCGGTGGTGTTAACCAGAAAACCCGAAGCGTCAAAAAACACTGGCTGGAGCTATCCAACCCTACAAACTTGTTTTGAATTCAAAACAAGTACGACCCGTGAAAAAGGTCAAACAAACTAGCTTTCAACTTGTAAACTTTAACTCAAAGCTACAATTCACAAGTTGAAGGGAAACTCTAGGAGTTTCCCTTGTAATTATACTAGAACCACTACTTCAATGCCATATGCGCCAAACTGTGAGCACTGGTATTCAATTCACGTGGCACATGGTGAAAACGCACTGTACCAATTTCCTTAACAAGTGCCTTCACCTGTGCAACCAGGGTTCGCAAATGAGGCTTACTCACTGCAAACTTGCCGTTAAGCTGATTCACAACCAGCATACTGTCGGTAAAGCAGTCCAACTCAGCAATGCCAAGTTCTTTAGCTGCCGTCAAACCAACAATTATTGCTTGATATTCAGCCTGATTACTTGTCGCCTTCCCAATCAGCTGGGAAATAGTTGATACTTCAGTTCGATCCTTAATCAAAACTGCACCGATACCAGCCTGGTAAGACTTCCTGGCCGCACCGTCAACAAACAATAGATTGTCACCAAGCAACTGAGAAGAAACATCACCTTGGCCGTCAATCACTACCATGCTCAACTGCTTTGCCAAATCCTGCAAACCACTCGGCAACAAGGCGTTGTCCAAATATTGCAATGACTTCGCAACCTTGCCAGCATGCAAACGATCTTCAATCTTGCCAACCAGAACGCGCAGTTTGGATGGTAGCTTCTCCGGATACAACTGACGAACCGCACCCAATGTGCCATTCACCTTACCCAGAATGTGCTCATCCCAAACTTCGATTTTGAGCCAGTTGTTAAAAGCAGCTCGTAACTGATTCACTTTCCGCGGCGCCATGGTCAAACGACCATCAGGACAAATCACGATCCCAGTTACAATCGGAACTTCACCGGTTTCAGGACTGTAGTACTTAGTTTTGTCAGGCCGAGTGTGAGGAATAAAGCCATGCTCCTTGATTAGCGCAAGGATCTTGGCCCTCATTTCCTCTGGGATCTCTTTGTCAGAAGATACCGTAATGTCATCAAACCAAGAAGTCATGTTAAAACCCTGCAAAGGGCTTGAACTTTCGTGCAGATAACTGAATATAGCTGTGTCCATTTTGTAACACACAATACCCAGAATACGCGGTGAAGTTGGTGGGCCTTGCGGAAGTCGATCATGCAAACAAAGCAAATCAACTACTGCCTCCAGCATGTTCTTCACGTCATCTTCCAACCAAGTAACATCACCAAACTGTCGGAGCATGAATCGAAATGGTTTTTGCAAACACTTACGAATTCGACTGCGAAGAACTGTAGGATAAGCATTAATAATATCAACGCCAAACGCAACCTTGTTACCCATGTGCGCAGCCGCATGCTCCACGATCCCAGTTCCACCCTGGCAACCATAACGAGAAAAATGGATCGGAATCTGATCCAAAAACTGCGCCTTGATTGATCGTTGTACAGTCTTCAACTCAGCACAGGGCGCTGCAAAATAGCGATAACCCTTGCCACGACCCTTGAACTTACGCCACTCTCGGTATGCCTTTCCCTGACGAATCTTGTCCAAAGCAAAGTTCCAGCTAGCCTTATCCAGCTTAAAAAGCAGACGCAAATACTGTGCCAAACGCTCGGACAACACCAGGATGGTGCCAAAGTCCGTGTACTCGTCCAGAGGATTGACCTTTTTCTTCTTTTCCGTTGGCATTTTCAGCCTCCTATTTTAATATAATGAACATACTTTAACTGATAACTTTAGCAAATTTTCTAACTTTTGTCAAGATTTAGGTCAATTTAGTCTAAAACTGCACAAAAAAACAGTAAATTAATAATTTACTGTTTATCTCATAGGCGAATTGTTCTTCCAATTTTCCACTTCCAGCTCATCGGCTATTTTTCGTTTAAGTTTAGCTGTCAATTTAATAATTTTTTTACATTTCTGACAAGTAATTACCGCGCAACTTAAATGTGCCTTAGTTACAACTTGAGAATGCTCACAAGGAAGCTGAATCCTTTTTGTCATTACCATAACGTTCCCCTCCGTAACGTTCATCTCGTTAATTAATCTATCTATACCATATCTATTAATAAATAACAACCCACTGACTTGACATAATTTTATTTTCATTTATAATATAGTCATAGAGGCCAGAGGGCCTTTTTAGAATACTTTCATATAATAAAAACACATAAAGATAACAAATCAATATGGATTTCAAAGACAACCGAATGGTCAAGTATTTAATTGAAGCTAAGCAGGAATTAAAGAAAGTAACTTGGCCAACAAAAAAAGAAACAACCAAACACACTTTAATTGTAATTGGACTAAGTTTATTCGTAGCTGCATTCCTGGGTGTTTTGGACTTTGCATTTTCTAGAGCACTAGCACTCTTTTTATAAAAAAGAAGGGACAAAAGTTATAATTCAGGTAACCGATTATTGTTACCCCCTTTATCTCCTTTATCCCCTTGGCGTGAAGTTATTCGAAGAATATACTTCATGCATTTATCCCCTTTTAATATGGCAAAACAAGTAAGACGTGGGAAACGTTGGTATGTCATTCATACTTACTCTGGTTACGAAGAAAATGTTTCTGAAAATTTAAAACAGAGAATTGAGTCAATGGACATGGAAGACAAAATTTTCAACATTCTAATTCCCACAGAGAAAAAAATAAAAATTAAAAACGGCAAAAGAAAAATTATCACTGAGAAGATTTTTCCTGGTTATGTATTTGTAGAACTTCTAGTGACTGATGACTCTTGGTACGTTGTAAGAAACACTCCAAACGTAACTGGTTTCATTGGAACAGGAACAATTCCTACACCTATTTCTGAGAAAGAAATGAAAGAGCTACAAAAACGAATGGGCGTGGACGAACCAAAATACACAATTGATGTTTCAGTCGACTCCCCTGTCAAAATCATTGACGGACCATTCAAGAACTTTGAAGGTAAAATTTCAGCGGTTGATGATGAAAGAGGAAAGATTAAAGTGTTAGTTAGTATGTTTGGGAGAGAAACTCCAATTGAATTGGACTATTTACAAGTAACGAAAATATAGACAAAAAGGAAAAAAGAGCAAGAAGGCTAAAGAAGATTATACAATTATTATAGTTCTATTATCCCCTTTACCTCCTTAAGCTCCTTTATCTCCTATAACCAAGTTGCTGAGATTTTATCATTGTTCCATATTCCATGTTTCATGATAGATACCCCAGCTCTTACAAACAATATGGCAAAAAAAGAATTAACAAAGATCAAATTGCAAATTCAAGGTGGTAAAGCCACTCCGGCCCCACCAGTTGGACCAGCCCTTGGTCAACATGGTATTGCAATTCAGGATTTTTGTAGTCAATTTAATGAAGCGACCAAAAATCAAGGTGGAGACATTGTCCCAGTTGTTATTACAGTATACGAGGATCGCAGCTTTGATTTCATAATGAAAACCCCACCAGCTTCTGAGCTTATTAAAAAAGCTGCTGGAATAAAAAAAGGTGCGAGTAATCCATTAACAGATAAAGCTGGTAAAATTACGAAACAACAACTTCGAGAAATCGCTGAAAAAAAGTTACCAGATTTAAACACCAACGACGTAGATCAAGCTGCCAAGATTATTGCTGGAACAGCTAGACAAATGGGTATTACCGTTGAATAGTTGACAAAACAAATTAAATACAATAGAATAGGAAATGTTGTGGAAGTTCTAAATAACTTTAGAACGTTCGTACCACGACCCAATCCATTTCATGGATTGCAGGGACAGAATAGTATTCTGGCCCGATGGAAAATATTTATATTTTCCAAGGTCGTGGTTAAAGCCACGATTTTTTATTCTTCTATTACTAATTACTTTTTACTCATTACTAATTACACAAACTTATGGCACAAAACACACGATTAAAAAAGCTTTATACCTCTTTTGATAGAGACAAGCTTTACACAATCGAAGAAGCGCTAGCAACTGTAAAAAATTCAGCTACTGCTAAATTCGATGAAACAATTGAATTACACATTAGATTGGGTATTGACCCAAAAAAGGGTGACCAACAAGTTCGTAGCACCGTTGTCTTACCTCACACTTTCGGTGAAGCAAAAAAAGTAGCTGCCTTTGTACCAACAGACAGAGAAAAAGAAGCCAAGGAATCTGGTGCTGACAAAGTTTATACTGAAGCTGATGTTCAAGCTTTGAAGAAATCAGGCAAAATCGATTTTGATATTGCTGTTTCTGTCCCAGAATTTATGAAGAACCTAGCGCCATTAGCTAGAATTCTTGGTCCAAAAGGTTTAATGCCATCACCAAAAAATGACACTATTACTACCAACCTAAAAAAAACTATTGCTGAATTAAAAAAAGGTAAAATCGCATTTAAAAATGATGATTCTGCTAATATTCACCAAGCAATTGGTAAGGTCAGTACAGACGACAAAGCTTTGATCGAAAATTACAGAACCTTCTTAGAAGCTGTAACCAAAGCTAAACCAGAAACATCCAAAGGCACTTTTGTCAAAGGTTCAACTTTGTGTTCAAGCATGGGCCCTGGCGTAAAAGTTACACTGGAATAAATTTATTCCTTCAAATAAAAAACACCGCTCACATCCCAGGCTGTCATCCTGAACTTGTTTCAGGATCTAGCCTGCGAGAATAAACCCACTCAACAATTTTAGATTCTGAAATGAATTCATAATGACAAAATTGTTGGATTAAAAAAAACCGCTCACTTGGTGAGTCGGTTTTTTGTTGTTCAAAACGGCGGATTCATATGATAGTTTTTGTCCGCCTCCATCCCCTTTTCTTTCTCCAAGCGAAGAGCTCGCCGTTCTCGCAAAATCGCGCAGGCCGCCAATGACTGTGTAGCATTCGCAGCTACCCTCTTTTCATCTTTCTTGTTAAAACTTTCAGATCTTGTAAGGACCATTTGTGAAAACTCCAACAATTCTTCATCAGTCATGTCTTTGATCTTCTTTTTACCATCCACCATATTATCCTCCTATAAGAATAAGGCAAAACCATTCCCAATAAACAAAGATGCATAAAACCATGTAAGACTGGTATAGTTCATTATGTTAGTTTCTTGTGGAGATTCAACAACTCCAAACAAAATTAAAAGTGTAAAAACCAATAAGGCTGCCAGGCTACAAATAAAACTAACTGCTCGGCCGTATATAATTGAAAAAAATATGGCTGACAAAAAAACAATCACGCACAAACTTTCAGTTAAAAACATACCCACCTGAGCATGATTCACGCGAAGCAGTAGTAAATTTACAATCTTAAGAACAAACAACATTCCAACAAGACAAATGACCAATTGATGATTTTTCTTCTCAACTTCACATTTCAATGAGCTCATTTTTCACCTCCATATTGAACTAAATTTACCATCTAGAATCAGACTTGTCAATAATAAAAAACCGCTCACTTGGTGAGACGGTTATTTTTGGGAACTAACTACTTTACCCCGCAATCTTCACTTAATCTTATTGATCGAACTTTCTACGGAGTTCAGCCAAACGCAACGTTGAGTCTGCTAGCCTAGCACATGCTATCTTGATCTCTGGCTGGAAATGATCGACACCTGTCTCAATCAAAGAAGCAGCATAATCCAACAACTCATCCTGATCCATGTATTGAATTTTTTTTGGTGCATCCATTATACACTCCTAATCAACTGGCACAAAACCGGGGGTACTCTCTTCGATGAACTCTTCAAAACAATTAAAGCATATCACTTCGCCATGACGATAAGTGTTTCGCAAGTATTCTTCTAGCTTTGCCCTAAAGGCTCTATCTAGATTTAAAATGACAACTCCCCGCTTGACCTTCACAATTTCAAACTGACGGTGAATACCATCACCCTGCTCATCACATTCTGCGCAAGATCGCTCCACTCCTTCCTCAATAATGCTGAAAAAAATATGCAAGCCATTGAATCCAGCCTCAGCGTTCTTTACTACACATTTATACATGACATCCTCCTGTAAAATGAACCTAGTCTAAATTAAAAGCATTCTTTTAATCATTTTCTAATCCTAGCATTTACTATAATTTTTGTCAACCTTATACACTTCTCAGGCCTCAACTTATCTGGTAAAATAATTATGACAATGAAACTCATCTCATGCTTGTTGTATGGCTACTCAATATGATGAACAATTCCGAGCAGCGGTTCTCAAAATAATGAATGAAGGGTTTGATGAATACAATGAAAGAACCGGCCACACCTGTAAAGTTTTACCAGGTGTGACTTTTGAATTAGACACAGGGTTCCCTTTGCTAACCTTGAGAAAAATCCCAATAAAACTATTCGTGGCTGAGCAAATTTGGTATATTATGGGTAGTAGAAACCCCGATGACTTTGTTAATAAATTCACAGGAATTTGGAAAGATTTCACAGAAGAAGATGGCACCATTCCTGCAGCTTATGGTCACCGCTGGAGAAGCGCCTTTGGGAGAGATCAATTAGGCCTACTAGTTAAACATTTACAAGAAAATCCCGGCTCACGCCATGGAGTAGTCATTACCTGGGATCCACGTGAAGATGGTCTCGGTAATCCAGAATCAAAAAAGAACGTCCCCTGCCCTTACACTTGGACGGCTAACATTATAGGAAACAAACTACATATTCATTCTGTAATTAGATCAAACGACATGATGCTCGGCTGTCCACACGATGTGGCAGGTTTTTATTTATTACTTTGTGTCGTGGCTGCGAAACTTGGAGTTAAACCAGGAAAATTGACCCATACAATTTCCAATGCCCACATTTATGACATTCACTTTCAACATGCCTGGGAATTGGTGGAAAGAAATAATGATCACCCACCCCTTCAGTTTGAATCTCAAGCAGATCATTATGACCGAGCCGAAGCTGGTGATGAATCTTTGGTTCAAGAAATTGTAGACCAATTACAAAAAAATTATAATCCACTTGGTCCAATAAAAGGAATGAAGATAGTGTTATAAAATTATCAATTTTTCAATTTTCATTAAATTATAAATTATCAGTTTTCAAATTATTCACACGACACGATAATTGAAAATTAGATCATTGAGAATTTATTGCAAATTGGAAATTACAAATTGAAAATTATGAAAAACACCCTCATGATGGTAATCACAACAGACGGTTTTATTGCCAAAAATGCTGGCCAGCCGTCAATCGAATGGACGTCAAATGCGGACAAAGAACTTTTTGTTGAAAAAACTAAGCAAGCTGGCGTAATCATAATGGGCAATTCAACTTACAAAACTATCAACAGACCGTTACCCGGTCGATTAATTAAAGTTTTAACGCGAATTCCTGAGCAATTTACAAACATTGAAGGACAAATTGAATATACAAACAAACAACCACAAGAACTTCTAAAAGAACTTGAAGACAAAGGATTTACTGAAGCAATCCTGGCCGGCGGAACACAGGTCAATTCCCTATTTTTAGATCAAGGGTTAGTTGACGAATTGCTAATCACTATTGAACCAATTTTATTCGGTGGTGGATTAAATCTATTCAAGGATTTAAATTTGAACATTAAACTTGAACTTCTAGAATATAAGGATTTGGGAAGTAATGTAATTAATTTAAAATATAAAATAATAAAATAAGCGAGGGGTAATTATTCTAACAAAACAATATGTCTACTCTAACTAAAAAAGAAATCCTACAAAGAATCCAAGAAGGAAAAATTACTTTCGCTCCAGAACTAGATGAATTTCAACTATCACCGAACTCAATTGATCTTCGTGTTGGCTGGAGTTTTTATATTCCTCACAGTTGGAAAATGAATTCAAAAGGTCGAGTAGCTGTTATTGCTGATTACCTGGACTACCAGAACATGGAAGAATATTTTAAGTTAATTAAACTTAGCCCAGGTCAATGCTTTGAAATTCTTCCGAAGGAATTCATCTTGATTTCTACCTTAGAAAAAATAACCTTAAACTGTGGGGACATTGCTGGAACACTAATGCCCAGAAGTTCCGCGCTAAGAAGGGGCCTACAAATTGAAACTGGAATGATTGATTGTCGTTATAGTGGCCAATTAACTATTCCCGTGGTTAACAACTCTCATCATATTATAAAATTGTATCCAGGAGAAAGAATTTGCCAGGTACAACTATACAAACTAGAGAGTGATTTATCAAAAGAGGATGCAAAGAAACACGGCAAACAAGATGCTAAATATGCCGGTTCAACGCCCTACTCTCTAGAATCCAAGGCTGACAACACTGAAGAAATTGAACAAATTAAACAAGGTAACCTAATAGAGCTCAAGCAAAAAAATAATTTGAAGACGTTGGCAGAAACGTCGCAACAGCTACCCAAAACTAATCAAGGAAATACTAATGCTCAGCAACTATAAATCACTAAAGGCATATCCATATATGCCGCCTGGATGTGAAATTGTGTACGTCAAAGACGATAATCCTTTTATCCAGGCGGCGAAAAAAGTCGCTCTAGAATCTGGCTGTGTTAAACAATCAACTGGAGCTGTGATTGTAATTGACAATCAAATAGTTGCCCAAGGCTCTAATGCAGGCCTGCGAGTTGAAGTTTGCCCACGAGTAGTTGAGAAATGCGCCACTGGGAAAGGTTATCATCACTGCAAAGAGACTTGCAAACAAGATGGCCATGCCGAAGAACAAACAGCCAAGGATTTTCAAAGGAAAGCCTTAAGTTCTGAAGGTGCTGAAATGTTTCTTTGGGGTCATTGGTGGTGTTGTGAACCTTGCTGGGATTGGATAAAGAAAATTGGTTTAACAAAAGTTCATTTACTCGAAGGTGCCACTGAGATGTTTGACCTTGATGCCTCAAAATAAGGGCAAAAACTGCCCTTTTTATTTTACATAACACATATTAATATGAAAAAATTAATTATTGGATTTGTCGGTGAAATTGCTAGTGGCAAGGGCGAAGCTAGCGACTACATAACCAAAAAACACCAAACCGGTTATTTTCGTTTCTCTACAATTATCAGGGAAGTTCTCAAACGACTTCATCTAGAAGAATCACGAGAAACAATGCAAAGAATCTCTCTTGTTCTTCGAGAAAATTTTGGCCAGGACCTATTTGCAAAAGTAATAGCAAAAGATGCAGAAAATGATCCACATCAAATTGTTTGCGTAGACGGAATTCGAAGAACTCCCGACATAAAATATCTCCGAGAGCTCCCCAATTTTCATTTAATTAATATCCAAACTGAAGAAAAAATTCGATTTGAAAGAATCATCAGGCGTGCAGAAAACCCTGACGATAAAAACAAAACTTTTCAGGAATTTCAAAAAGATCAGCAAGGAGAAACTGAACTAACCATTCGCGAAGTTGCCAAGCAAGCTAATTTCATTGTAAATAACAATGGAACATTCGAAGAATTGTACTCTCAGCTTGACGACTTGATTACCAAATTAAATACAGGCTAAAAAAATGATTAATAAAATATAAAAATATGATTTTAGGAGTTGACGAACTTCATCGTCTAGTTAAAGAACAAAATCTAGTAGAAAATCTTTGTGATCGAGAATTAAATAATCCAGAGGGTTGTGGATTTGATCTTCGACTTGGTGCTGTATACGAAATTCAAGGTCAAGGCTATCTAGGTATTGAACAAAGAAAAACCCCAACCGAAAAGTTATTAGCTGAATATGACCCAACCAACAAACAATCATTCATTTTTGAACCTGGTAAATATTATTTAATGAAAACAATTGAACGTATCAACACCCCAGACAATCTGGCGGTTCTTTTTCGCCCTAGAACAACTATCTTTCGCTCCGGAATGATGATATTCACAGGAAACGTTGCTCCAGGTTACAAAGGTGAATTAATTTTTGGAATCACAAACATGGGAAATAACCCAATCAACATTGAATTGGGCGCTCGCGTAGTTCATGCCTTATTTATTGAAGTCAAAGGTTCAACTAACTTATACAGGGGCCAATGGCAGAACGGTCGAGTTAGCGCCAACCAACTTGAAACTCAAGTTTGACATATGAATATTCAGACCAAAAATCTCACCGCCAGTCTTATTCAGCTAACTGCTGAGAATATTTCGTTTTATGCTTTTCAACTTATAGTTGGTAATTGTTTAACCAGCAAATATAAGTTTACCAATGAATATATTCAACCACGAAAAACAGTCGAAGAATATGTAAACTTAATAAATGATTTTAAAAAACTAAACTTCAAGGGACACTTCCCTACTTTTGCCAGTTTAGTAAATGCTGAATTTATTCTAAACCAATCACAACTAAAAACTGTTCTTCACAAATCACTTAATCAAAACAAACCAGAATTGACACAACTTGCAGAACAATTAACATCTGATTCAATTACAACAACAACTACAGAAAATTTTGAGTCCCTTGAATATTCAAGTCAAGAAAAAAATTGCCCCTCTATCAGGATTTTAGACATCGACAAGTCATTCAAAAACAAACTCTTGTTTTATTATCTATTTTTCAGAAACAGCAACCCAATATCAGAACTGATGGACAAAGCTGAACTAATGACCATGGAAACTCAAGAACAAATTATCAAAAACATTTTCAACGCCGGTATTCAAGCTTCACTACCTTCGACCATAAGTAAATACCCATTTTGTACTACTCAATTAGCGGTTCCTTTCTCAGAATATTTACCAATTTTTAATATTATCCAACCATCAGTTTGTTTTCAACCTTTTTCCACCAGACATGGCTTTTCGACACCAGAGGAAGCTCCCAAATCAGAGCAACATGAACTATTATTAACTACCATGCAAAAAGCTAAAGATAATTTCGAAAAAAACAAGGACCCATATATCATTCCACTCAACTTCAAGCAAAGCGCCAATCTAACTATAAACCTACTCCAATACGAAAAGTTAAAAAAATCTAATCAACCAATAAGTCAATCAATCATAAAAGAAATAAAAAATAATTTTAATTTTTTACCATAAGCAATAATTATATGATGGAGGATCAAATCATGGGACAATTCATTGTTTTTGAAGGCGGTGAAGGGACTGGGAAAACCACCCAAATTCAACGACTAGAAAACCGATTCAAGAAACACGGTCATAACGTTTTTTTGACTCGTGAACCAGGTGGCACAGAATGTGTTCTGGCTGAAAAAATCAGAACCCTATTAAAAGATCCGGCCCACACGGAAATGGTGCCGGAAGCTGAATTATTTTTATTTTTGGCTTCACGTGCACAACACGTTCGTCAAGTTATTCTCCCTCATATAAAACGAGGGGAAATTGTTATTTCTGACCGTTTTCATGGTTCCACATTTGCCTATCAACATTTCGGACGTGGCCTGTTTAACTTAGAAGAAGTAAAAAAGATTAATCAATTTGCCACTGGTGGCCTTGAGCCACATTTAACAATTTTATTAGACATCGACCCTCATGCTGGAATTGGGAGGATTGGTGATAGAAGAGATGGTGATCGACTGGACAGTGAAAGCATGGGTTTTCACCAAAAAGTTCGTACTGGTTTTTTAACTCTAGCGGAAACTCGCGCAGACTGGGCAGTAGTTAATGCAGACAATAACATTGAAGCTATTCATGATGATATTTGGCGACATATAGTTCACAAACTAGAATTATAATGGAGGTTATTAATGTTTAGACGAGGTTGTATTGACGTAATTGTTAGTTGTATGCGTGGAGGAAAAAGTGAACTTGCTCTTCATTGGATAAACCAAGAAAGCTATGGTAAAGGCAGAAAATACTTAATATTTCAACCTGATATTGCTGACCGAGAAGTGTGCTTGACTAATGGTGAAAAAATTGAGACCAAAGGTAGAGCTGTAAGTCGTTGTGGAACAATTTCTCATGAAAATGCAATTATTTTTCCTAAAAATGATCCTTGGAAAATCCTGGAATTCATTACTCCGGACATCACCACTGTTCTGATTGAAGAAGGCCATTTTTGTCACACTGACTTAGTTAAAGTTTGTAAAATTCTGGCTGAAAAGCATCTAATTCGAGTAATTGTTACTGGATTAGATCAAACTTTCCTAGAAGAACCTTTTGGTCCTATGCCCCACCTTTTATGTGAAGCTGACCATGTGAGAAAACTAAGTGCTGTATGCATGCACTGTGGTGAAGCTCCAGCAACTAAAAGCTGGTTACATCCGACTTACAGAGAAAAAGTTCTTTCTGGATCAATTCATGTTGGTGATGAAGACTATCTTTCTGTTTGTCGACATTGCTTCCGCGAACTTGAAGCTAATCCACCGAAACCTTAAACAAAACAAGGGCTGTCTGCCACTCTCAGGCGCCCTTTATTTTTTAACCCAAATTTGTTATAATCTTCTTGTTATCACCTTTATCCCTTTTATCCCCTTTTTCCATATGAAACTTGAGACAATAATTGGCTTGGAGCTCCACGTTCAGCTAAAAACCAAAACTAAAATGTTTTGTTCCTGTTCCAATGCCGAAGCTGATCAACCAAATAAGAATATTTGTCCAATCTGCCTTGGTCATCCAGGAGTTCTACCAACTATAAACCAAGAAGCTGCCAGCATGGCCATCCGAGTAGCACTCGCTTTGAATTGTAAAATTGCCAACTTCACTAAATTTGATCGGAAAAATTACTTTTACCCAGACCTTCCAAAAGGTTATCAAATTTCACAATACGATAAACCAATTGCGGAACATGGCTGGATCGCCATTAATAACAAAGCTAAAGATGCTCTATCTGGTCGACTGGACAAAGAAGATGAACTCAAACGCATTGGTATCATTCGGTTACACATGGAGGAAGATTCGGCTAAATCAACTCATTCAGATAAAGACAGTTTAATTGATTATAATCGTGGAGGAACACCACTAATTGAGATTGTAACCGCTCCCCATTTTTCGACTCCAGGAGAAGCTAAAGCTTTTGCACAAGAATTAAGATTAATCATGCGTCACCTGGAAATATCTGATGCTGATATGGAGAAAGGTCACCTGCGTTGCGATGCTAACATTTCCCTTCGTCCTGAAGGAGATAGTAATTTATATCCCAAAGCCGAAATTAAAAATATCAATTCTTTTCGATCCATTGAAAGGGCCATGGCTCACGAGATTGAAAGACAAACCATTCTTTGGAGAGAAAACAATCCTCCGACCACAGAAGAAACTCGAGGCTGGGACGACGCCAAGGGGCAAACTGTTTCACAGAGAACCAAAGAGCAGGAACATGATTATAGATATTTTCCTGAACCAGATTTACCACCATTAACCTTCACTGAAAAACAAATCGACGAATTTAAAGCTGAACAACATGAACTACCACAAGACAAACGTCGTCGTTTTATGGACATGTATGGCTTCACAGGAGAGGAATCAAAAATATTAACTGAGGAGAAAAAGTTATCTTTTTACGTTGAACAAATTATTTCTGAACTCAAAGACTGGCTTCATTCACTAGAAGGCATTGAAGGAACAGAAGAAGAAATCTGGAATAGAAATAAGAAAAAAATTATCAAGCTAGTAACCGGATGGATAATTAATAAGTTTTTACCACTACTAGATGAACTAAAAATTCCGTTAACAAAAAATAAAATAACTGCCGAAAACTTTGCAGAATTTATTACTCTAATCTATCAAAATAAAGTTAACAGTGCTGCTGCACAAATGATTCTAAAGCAAATGGCCAAAACCGGAGCTGACCCCTCTCATGTAATGGACGACTTTGACTTAAGCCAAATTAGTTCAGAGAAAGATTTAGCAAGCATTATTCAAAAAGTCATAAAAGATAACCCCGAGCAAGTTGAACAATTCAAGGCTGGCAAAGAAACTGTTCTAAAATATTTTGTGGGACTAGTCATGCGAGAAACCAAAGGTAAGGCTGACCCAAAGAAAACAGAAAAGCTACTTAAAGATAAACTGTAAACAATAAACTTTCAATATAAAAAGAGCGGACCTCACGTGAGAAGTCCGCTCTTTGGTTTTACCACTCGTAGCAGTAGTGATCCGTCGCGCAGAAGAAACCACCTGGGCAATCGTAATCACTCCAGCAAACTTCTTCTTCGTAGCAGTGTCCGTCTACGTCACAATAGTACCCAGCTACACAATCATAGTCTGAATAACAACCGTCCTCGTAGTCGTAACAACTACCATCATCTGCGCAATAGGAATTCGTTGGACAATCGTAATCATCCCAGCAACCGTAGTCCGAACTTGAATACCCCGACTCATGACAGTAGCCGTACATATCACAGTACGTACCGTACGGACATTCGTCACTTGTGTAACAAGCGAATTCCACTGCTTCATAGCAGTAACCATCGGTGGCACAGTATGTATCGTACATACAATCACTGTCTGAGTAGCAATAGTCAGAAACCACAACGACCGAAGCACTCGGAGAAGAATAGGCATAGCAATATCCATCACTAGCACAATATTCATCCGAATAGCAGTCATAATCATCCCAACAAGCTGGATAGCAATCAATGCAATCAAGAACGCACCCAGACATCAAAATTACCACAATCACAAAGATAAACAAATATCTCATCACTCACCTCCTGGTTATTCACCATTAACATTATACTATATTTAACAGTTGAGTATAGCAAATATAGCACAAAAAGTCAATACTAGATCAAAGATATTGCACGTATATTACGCTAATATTAGACAAATATTATCATAACAGAAGCTGAATATTTGCTGAATATTTGTTCAATCTTTGATTTTAACATTGACATTCATTTTCAATTATGATAATTTAATTTCGAGCCTTGATGATTGCTGCGGAAATTGCGATCGGATGGGTTTTGGGGCACGGTAACTCCTGGTGCTCAGTTATGTGAGCGAAAGCTCACTGAGATAAAACTGGGATTTTCTAAAGCCTTAGGGACAGCTTATTAGCCGATGTGCTTTCAAGCAAGAACACCGTGGGACAATGCGGTGATCAGGCACCCAGGAATTTGCTTTTAGTGATTGGATCGATCCATAAAACGTTTTTCACAAAAAAGCTTTTTCCCGAAAGGTTACCACCGACCCAAACAAAAAAGTCTCGCAGTCAAACTGTGAGACTTTTCTTTTTATATAAAGTCGTTCACTAGATTATTCGCTTCATTATAATCCTTAATCCAATGGATTGTTTTATCTCTTTTGAACCAGGTTAACTGCCGTTTGGCGTAACGGCGCGTATCTCGTTTAACTAAACGAACGGCCTCTACGCCGTTAATTTCATTATTTAAAAATTGACAAACCTGCCGATAACCAATACCGCTCATAGAAGAAGAACTACAGTCATAACCTTTTTTGATCAAAGACTTTACTTCTTCAACTAAACCTTCCTTCATCATTTGATCTACTCGTTTGTCAATTTTTGCATACAGTTCTTCTCTTGGTAAAGCTATCCCAAGTTGTAAAAATTCAAATTCACCTTCCCCCACTTGAGGTTCCAATGGCTTTTTGGTTTTTAAAATAATTTCTGCCGCGCGCACAACTCTACGTGAATTGGAGGTGTCAATTTTATTTTCAATTCCTGGATCGATTTCCCTTATCTCACTTAGCAAAGCCTTAATCCCCTTTTTCTCAATCTGCTTTTCTAACCTGGCTCGAAGTTTCTCATCAAAACCGTCTAATAATTGATAATCATTTACCAATGCAGAAATATATAGTCCGGTTCCACCGACAATAATTGGCATCCGACTAGGATTGTCTTTTATAATTTGTTTAACTTGTTTTAACCAGTCGTCCAGACTAAACTCCTGATTCGGTTCAATAATATCCACCATGTATTCTTGAATTTGGTCCGAATGTTCCAAGTTTTTTTTCTTTAATCCTTGCTCCTTAATCTTTCCTGGCTCTTGGCTCTTGAATCCTGAATCCTCACCAACAAGATAATATTTTCCCTCTTTCCAAACACCTGGATCCTTGTTGGTGCCAATATCCATCTGTTTATAAACCTGGCGCGAATCTGCAGAAATCAAAAAACCGTTAAACTGTTTTGCGAGTTTGAGAGCGATACCTGATTTACCACTGGCGGTTGGACCAAGGACGATGATTACTTTTTGTTTTTTCTTGTTCATAAAAACATTAAAACAATAACAATAAAACATTAACTGGTCAATAGGTTGACTTTATTCAAAATACAATTACTTAAACAATCTATAAAGCTATTTTTTCATTTTAAAACCGTTCAAACGTTTGAACGGTTTATTGTTTTTTTGAAAATCTTTTTTAATTAATTCCATTTCCATCATTTCCTCTTGCCATAGTAGTTGCCCTTAGATTGAGCTCAATCATTTGTTGCTCTGACAAGTTAAAAATTGAACCAATTGTTTGATCATGACAAAATTCTAATACCCCCGCGGCAATTTCACTTGAGATAGCTAACTTTTCATCACTAGCAGTCCCATCAAACACATTACCTCCAGGAATATCATTTGTCCGACAAAATTTCATAATATCTGCCATCAACATTGCATGCATGGGCATATTGCCAGTTTTTCGTATCAGTTCAGCGCGTTCCAGCATTTTTCTAATATCTGCATTCATATCTCCTCCCCAAATTTAGAGTGCCGTTCTTAATCTATTTTAACACAACTACTTTATTAATTCACCATACAACAACCACTCTTGAGCTTTATTTACTTTTACCTTTATTAAATCGCCTACTTTCACATTGTCATTTTTCACTCGAACTCTTTTCATTTCCAAACTATTTCCCTCAGCATAACGAGTCGTCACTTTATCAATCAAAACCTCTACAACTTTATCTAAATACTTTTGATTTATTTCGAGAGCAATTTTTTTAACCAACGTTTGAATTTTATGCCAACGCCTTTTCTTTTCTTCATAGGAGACATCATCTTTAAATTCTGCTGCTTTAGTTCCGCTTCTTGGTGAATACATGGCATGATAGGAAATATCTAATCTTAATTTTTCATATAATTTCAAAGTGTTTTCGAACTGTTCTTTTGTTTCTCCAGGAAATCCCACAATAATATCCGTTCCAATCGTAATCTCTGGTTTAATTTTTCTTAATTTTTTAATAAGTAATAAAAAGTCCTCCGCTGTATATTTTCGATTCATCTTTTTTAGTATTTGATTATCACCTGACTGTAAAGCTAAATGAAGATGATTAATCATTTTTGGCAAGGCTAAAGCTTGAATCACATCATCATGTAAATCTTTTGGGTGACTAGAAGTGAAACCAATTCGTTTTAAATCCTTTATTTGATCCACCTCCCAGAGAAGTTTGGCAAAATTTTGTTTAAATGGATTTTCAGCAGAAAAACCATTGCTGGGATTATATGAATTGACATTCTGACCTAGCAAATGAATTTCTTTTACACCAGAAGCAACCAAACTTTTAACCTCCTCCACAACTTTTTTAACCGGGCGACTAACTTCTCGACCACGAGCATATGGCACAGCGCAATAACTACAATAATTATTACAACCAGTCATAATTGGGACATATGCTAGATAATCTTTTTTTAATTTTGGTAGAGTGTCAAAATAGTTTTCACTGGTATACTCCTGTTTTGAGTGTAAGAACTTTTCTAGTTCACTCAATTTTTTTATATTAAAAACAAAATCAAACTTTTTTTGAAAACTTTTCTTATCTTCATCAAGCAAACAGCCAGTTAAAATAGTAGTAAGTTCTTTTTTTGATTTTAACATCTTACATTTTTTAACAATCCCCCAAATTCGATCAATTGCAGTTTGTCTTACGCTACAAGCATTTACCACGATAAAATCTGCTTGCTCCATTTTCTCTACTAGTGAATAACTTAGGTGTTCAAAAACAGCCGCCACTCTTTCAGAATCCGACTTATTCATTTGACAACCATAAGTTATAACATGATATGTTTTCATACGTACAAAATAGCATAATTTACACAATTATTCAAGCTTGACAAAACTCTTCAAATTACGCAAAATATATGCTACAATGTCAAAGAATTTAAGATTTTGAAATTCGCTTATATATGTTGATTCATTTCCATCAATTTATCAATAAGTTAAAAAACACTCCCGCCTGGAAAAATAAGTTAATTTTGATTTCCAGTGGGATTGGTATTTTAATTAATATTTTGATCTGGTTGCTAATTTATTACAAGTTCTACCCAGCAGTTTATAACCTACCAGAAGAACAAGCTTTTATTCCCTTGCATTATAATATTTATTTAGGCATTGATCTTTTTGGTCGCTGGCAAAAAATATTCTACTTACCTGGAATTGGCTTAGCAATTTTTCTAATAAACACAATTTTTGCGCTGATTATCTACAACAAAAAAGAACTGGTCAGCTACTTTCTAACAATTACTTCAACTGTGTGCCAAGTATTATTATTTTTCTCAACATTACTAACAATTTTAATTAATATTTAGTTATGGAAACAGCCCTAGTATTTAAAATCGGACTTTTAAGTCTTTTTTCTTTCTTAATTGCTTTTTTTTCAACTCCGCTATTAACTCATTTTTTGTACAAATATAAAATGGGAAAGCAAATCCGAGACTCTAAGTCAGCTCCAATTTTTGCTTCCCTACACAAAGCAAAGTCAGGTACCCCAACCATGGGTGGGATTTTAATTTGGGCGCCTGTACTATTCTTAGCTCTACTCTTCCCTTTTCTAGAAATGTTCTGGCCCGGAAGCGTTGTCAGTAAATTAAACTTTTTGACCCGAGAACAAACCTTATTGCCACTAGGTCTATTAATGTTTGCTGCCGTTGTCGGTCTGATCGATGATTATCTAGGTGTTCGAAAAATAGGTCCCAAAGGAGGTGGTCTAAGCGTTATTTACCGACTTAGCCTGTACACTATCATTGCGGCCATTGGTGCGCTATGGTTTTATTTCAAGTTAGATTGGGACGTTTTTCATGTACCCTTTGTCGGCAATTTTGAAATTGGTTTTTGGTATATTCCATTATTTGTTTTCATAATCGTGGCTACTGCTTTTTCAGTCAACGAAATTGATGGTCTCGATGGTCTTGCTGGTGGAACTTTAGCCACAACTTTTGCAGCACTAGGTGCCATTTGCTTTGCTCAAGGGAAATTTGAATTAGCTGCTATGTGTGGCGTTATCATGGGAGCCCTGGTGGCTTTTTTATGGTTCAATATCAATCCAGCCCGCTTCTTTATGGGTGACACTGGAGCAATGAGCTTAGGAATAACCGTTGGAATCATTGCTATGTTAACCAATACAGCATTGCTATTACCCATAATCGGATTACTCTTTGTAATTGAATCTTTATCTGTAATAATTCAAGTGTTGTCAAAAAAAATTCGCAAAAAGAAAGTCTTTCTTTCAGCTCCGATTCATCACCATTTTCAAGCTCTTGGCTGGCCAGAGCAAAAAGTTGTTATGCGATTTTGGCTAATTTCTTCAATTACTGCAGTGGCCGGTGTAATAGTTTTTCTATTAGATAAAGGCTGGTATTAACCCTATAATATCCAATACGCAATGCCAAATAAAACATTACCAAACTATAAAAATAAAAAAATTCTAATCTTAGGATTAGGTTTACTTGGTCGTGGTCTCAAAGACGCGATTTTTTTTGCTGAGAAAGGCGCGCAAGTCACAGTTACAGATTTGAAAACTGCCGAAGAACTTGAAACCTCACTAGAAAAACTAAAACCTTATTCAAATATCAAATATACACTGGAAGAACACAAAGAAGAAGACATTCTAAGTGCAGACTTGATCATTCGCAATGCAGGAATTCCACTAAAGTCCCCCTTTTTGAAATTAGCTTTCAAAAATAACATTCCCGTTGATATGGACGAATCATTATTTGCTGAATATTGTCCCTGTCCAATTATTGGTATAACTGGGACTCGTGGTAAAAGTACAACCACCACAATAATTGGACAAATGCTGCAAAAAATTTGGGCAAATGAAAAAAGGAATGTTTATATTTCAGGAAATCTCCAAGGTGAAGCGACCTTACCCCTAATCAATCAGGTAACAAAAAATGATTTAGTCGTTTTGGAATTATCCAGTTGGCAATTACAAGGATTCGGCTGGAAAAAAATCAGTCCACACATTGCTGTTTTCACTAATATCTTTCCAGATCATCTCAATAGCTACAAATCCATGCGCGAGTATATTAATGACAAAAAACTAATTTTTCAAAATCAAAAAAAATCTGACTACTGTTTAATTAATGCTGAAAATAACTACACAAAAAAGATTTCCTCTGAAATCAAATCAAAAACAATAAATTTTCACAAAAAGGATGTCCCAGCCTCCTGGAAACTAAAAGTTGATGGAGCTCACAATCTAGAAAACTTGTCAGCCGCGTTAGCGGTAGGTAAAATTTTAGGTTTCACAAAAAAACACATGAGGGACTCAATCGAAGCTTTTTCAGGAATTGAACACCGACTAGAAAAAGTTGGCACTGTTAACGATATTAAATTTATAAATGACACCACTAGCACAACTCCAATAGCTGGAAAAATGGCTCTAAATTCAGTCGAGCCTCCAGTTATACTTTTAGCTGGTGGAGCAACAAAAAATCTCAATCTGACAGAATTCGCAAGAACTATTGTTAAAAAAGTAAAAGTAGTTGTTCTTCTCGAGGGGTCTGCGACTGATGAACTTGAAAAGAAAATAATAAAATATGGCGGTAAAAACATTATTGCTGGTAGGTATAATGATTTCAAGAAAGCGATTGAACACGCCTACAGCCTAAGCCTGCCTGGTGATACAATTCTACTTTCTCCAGGTTGCGCCAGCTTTGGAATGTTTATTAACGAATTTGATCGTGGTGAGCAATTTAAAACTTTTGTTAAACAACTTAAATAAATGCACCAAAAAAGATCAAAATACCATTCTCCTGACATGCCCCTAATCGTAACATTGGGGGTACTTATTGTCTTAGGCTTGATTGTCTTGTCGTCAGCTGGTACAGCAGTTGGTTATCAAAAGTTCAATGATAGTTACTATTTTGCAAAACATCAAATTCTATTTGGGTTACTTCCAGGATTAGCTTTACTTTTTATTTTTGCTAGAATTAATTACCAAATTTGGAAGAAATTCATTTTGCCCTTATTAGCTGTTTCAATATTACTTTTGGTCATAGTTTTTATACCTGGTGTTGGTGTTCAATATGGAACGGCGAAAAGTTGGATCAACATGGGTGGATTCTCTTTTCAGCCAGCTGAACTTGTTAAATTGACCTTTTTATTGTACTTGGCAACCTGGTTAGAAAAACGAGGAACTTTCGGTGTTAAGGATTTGTATTCCGGATTTTTACCATTTGTCTTTCTAATCGGTATAATTTCAGTATTGATGTTACTACAACCAGACATGGGAACTTTATCAATTATCATTTTCATGTGTATTGCAGTTTACTTTGCCTCAGGCGCAAAATTCAAACATGTGTTTTTTTTATTTCTGGCTGGCGCCAGCTCAATTTACCTTCTAATAATCAACTCTGCTTACCGAGCAGCCAGATTAACCACTTTTCTACATCCAGAACTTGATCCGCAAGGAATTGGCTATCACATTAATCAGGCTTTTTTAGCAATTGGATCTGGTGGTTTTTGGGGACGAGGCTTTGGTCACTCCAGACAAAAATTTCAATATTTACCAGAAGCAACTGGTGATTCAATTTTCGCAATATACGCTGAGGAGCTAGGTTTTATTCTCTGTATCTTCTTGTTGGCATTATTTATTTTCCTAATGTATAGAGGATTAATAATTGCGAAACATTCTATTGATCAATTTGGTCGACTTGTGGCTACTGGTATTGTAAGTTGGTTAGTGTTTCAAGCATTTTTCAATATTGCTTCCATGTCTGGACTTTTACCGATGACCGGCATCCCCTTGCCATTCATAAGCTATGGGGGTTCAGCGCTAGCTGTAACTATGATGGCCATGGGCATATTAATAAATATTTCTAAACAAACAAAAATGCTAAAATAAAAATCAGCTTTTCCAGCTGATTTTTACTTCATGTGCTTTCCACTGTTACGGCGCCATCTGCCGTAATTTTTTTATAGTTGAAGTTATAACTTTAATAAAATGACTGATTTCATCTTCAGAATTAAATCTTCCAAGAGAGATACGAACACTGCCATGAGACCACTCAGGTTTAATTCCCATCGCGGTTAAAACATGAGAAGGTTCCAAAGACCCAGAAGAACAAGCGCTACCAGTTGAAATTGCAATACCCTCCATGTCCAACATCATCAAGATGCTTTCACCTTCTGCTTTTAGAAAACTAATATTGATCAAATTTGGCAATTGACTTTCAGACTCGCCATTAAAACGAACATTTTCAATATTTTCCAATTCCTTGACTATCTGTTCTTTGATTTTTTTCACTTTTTTACTTTCTTCTCCTACTAATTCAATTGCCTCGCCTAATCCCGCAACGCCTGGCACATTCAAAGTACCTGGTCGCAAATTATATTCCTGATGACCTCCACAAATGATTGGTTCCAGCTTAGCAGCAGCTCGAATATATAGCGCACCAACACCTTTGGGGCCATATATTTTATGACCTGATAAACTCAAAAAATCAACGCCAAGATTATCAACCTTGCAATCAAGATAATTAACTGCTTGGACTGCATCAGTGTGAAAATAAATTGGTAGCCCTGAACTCCCCCTGTTCGTCTGAACTTGTTTTAGGATTTCGTCAACCTTTTTTAATGGCTGAATAGAACCGACTTCATTATTGGCATACATTATTGAAACCAAAACTGTGTTATCTTTTATTTTACTTTCCAGTTGTTCAAGATCAATAATTCCAGCTTTATCAACCTTAACATAATCAACTTCGACCATTGGACGTTTTTCCAATTCCTTACAAACTTCCAATACTGCTGGGTGTTCAATCTGAGATGTTATTATGTGAATTTCTTTATTTTGTTTTGTAAAGTACTTAACGACTCCTTGTAAAATCAAATTATTTGATTCCGTTGCGCCTGATGTGAAAATAATTTCCTGGGCTTCACAACCCAAAAATCTGGCCACCTGGTCTCTGGCTTTATCAACTGCAGCTAATGCCTTTTGACCAAAACTGTGCATTGATCCAGAATTACCAAACTCTTCCTGTAAATATGGCGCCATGGTTTCAAAAACTTTTGGATCAACCTTAGTGGTTGCTGAATTGTCGTAATAAATTTTCATAAAAGTTAATTAAACGAACTGGGTGAATTAAGTTAAATTAGCTGAATTACTTAATCTCTTAATTCTCTTTTCAAAAATTAAACAGCTTCAACATCTTTCACCTCTGGAAATTCCTCTTTTAATAATCTTCCGATACCATCTTTGAGTGTGACTTGCGACATTGGACAACCATGGCAAGCGCCAGTTAATTTAACTTTAACAATACCATCCACAAAATCAACAAACTCAACGTCTCCGCCGTCAGCTTGTAACATTGGTCTTATTTTTTCTAGAGCTTTTTCAATTTTATCTTTCATAAATTTAATATTTACTATTAATTATTTACTTTTGTAATCTTCTATTGCTTTTTTTAACCCTTCTTCTGCTAAAACTGAACAATGATATTTAAGAGCTGGGACTTGTCCTAATTTCTTTACAATATCGTCTTTTGTAATAGCAAAAGCTTGTTTAAAAGTCTTTCCCTTGGCCAACTCGGTCAAAACTGAAGTTGCAGCAATAGCTGCTGCGCAACCTAAAGTTTCAAATTTAACATCTTCTAAAATTGTATCGTCTCCTAGTTCTTCACCTACTTTAATATATATTTTCATTACATCACCGCACTTAATATTACCAACCTCCCCGACACCATCAGCATCTTCTATCTGACCTTGATTTCTGGGACTTTTAAAATGATCCATTAGTTCTTCTGAATATTGCATATTTTTTATAATTCACTTAGTTTAATATTTTTTAACGTTTTAGTTATTTGTTTATAAAGTTTAGTCCAAATTGGTAAAACTTTGCACTTGCAATCACAACATGCCCCACTTGTTACACACTCATACGGAGCAACTGAACCCTCAAGAGCTTCAATTACTTGAAGAGAATTTATCTTGCTTGCAGGCTTGGTTAAATAATAACCACCCTTAACACCTTTATCTGCCTTTACCAAACCAGCTTTTTTTAGACTAGCAAATAATCGTTCCAAATAAGATAGCGAGATTTTTTCCTTATCAGCAATCCAAGCCAAAGAAACTGACTTTTTGCCAGCTTTATCTAAATGTACAATTGCCCTTAGACCATACTCTGCTTTGGTGCTAAATTTCATAAAAATAAATACCAACTAGTTTAGTTGGTATTAGTGTAGCACACTTAAAAATAGTGTCAAGTTGTTAGTTCTCTACAGATTTAATCCGAGCATTCCTCATATCGCTCAGCCCCTCATACAACCCTGCTTTGTATTTATCCAGTGATTCACCGTAAAAAAGAATTCTTATTGCATCAGCAAAGTTTCTAGTCACGGGAATAACTGTTAACTTTTTCAAAACAGCTCTTTTCTCTGGATCAATCGGAATTGTGTCAGTTACAATTACTTCCTGGATTGAGGTATTGGCTTCCATGGCAGCTAAGCCCTTCATGGAACTAAACACTGCGTGAGTCGGTGCTAAAATTAAGGATTTAACACCTTTTGAAATGAGAAAGTCTGCACCATCATTCATTGTTCCACCACTGGCTACTTCGTCGTCTGGCATAATGCCAATTCGTCCCTTGACTCTATCAACGCCAATTAACGCTTCTGGCACGGCCTTTTCATCATCACCATATCGACGTTTATCAATGATTGCCATAGGTAAACCCAGGTTAGTTGCCAAGGCACCACAGGGCTTGGAATCACCGACGTCAGGTGCAATTACCGCATAATTAGTTAAATCATGCTTTTCCAAAAAATGTCGAGCAATGATCGGCTTTCCCTTGAGAACCTCCACTTTGACTCTTTTCTCATCAAAGAAACCATTAATCTGAGCAAAGTGTGGGTCCATCAATAATATGCGATCAGCTCCTGATTCAGTAAGCAAATCAGCCATTAATCGCGCGCCTATACAAACTCTCGCATGATCTTTTTTGTCACTACGCACATACGGCATATATGGCATCACAACCGTGACGCTGGATGCTCCGGAAGTTTTCAAAGCATGAATCATCAAAAATAACTCCATGATCATATCGCTAAGCCGAAGATTACATCCCCACAGGTCATTACCCTGTTCGTCTTTTCCTATCAAGGCCCTGCCGTGTGCTTGAGTTTGGATTATAAAACAATGAAAATCTCTGACATTTTCCTTGATATCAACCAAACAGTTGCCATTAGAGAACCAAGTAATTTGTTTGCCTTTTTTGTCAGCCAGATCAGGTTCATACAACTTCACATCTAAATGCCTTGCAACTTCACGTGCAAACTTCAAATGTGAATTACCTGCAAATAACTTCAATCCCTTAGGCATAGTTTTTCTCCCTTGATTCAGGTGCAATGTGTAATCTGAACCGTAGAACATAATAAATATTGGTCACAACAATAGTTTAGCAAACCAGTCAATTTTGTCAAAATAAAAAAGCTACTCAATATAAGTAGCTATTCTCTATGTTAATTATCGAGAATTCCTTTTACTAACAGAACTCGTTTGGAACCCTTTAACATCTTCTTTTCTTTTTCATCATCTTCAACTAATTCATCGTATGGGCGAAATGGTTGGCCATCAGTTTTTAAGGGCAGATCATGAATTGCTTCAATAATCGTTTGGTATTTATATTTATAACCATCCCCTTTTCGGGTTCCCACATCATTGGTAATAAATTCATTGCGGTCATAACCACGAATAACTAAGAAGTGATATAAAGGACCAGGCTCTGTATAATTTGGATTACCCAATTCACGGCCAGCAGTCGGGATTAATATTAAATAACCCTGGCTTAAATATTTTTTCATTAAATCAACTTCAACCTGCTCAACAATTTTCACATCCAAATTAAAATACTCTTTTGCCATAATCTCAACTTCTACAAGCTCAGTATCAGAATACAAGCCAAACTTTTGTTTCTCCCACTCAACAACTTCAATGATTTCTTTGTCCATTAATTCATTGGTCAATTTTTTATTATTAAAATAATAATAAGCTTGAATTAGAGCTGCTTCTTCACAAGCTTCCTGATATGGCAAGTCCCAATTAGCCAGCGGAGCTTGAGAGGCAAAATCCACATTTAAATTTACCGTAGTTGGAACTTCTTCTTCTTTAGGCTCATTTTCTAAATCAACTTGCCAATCTTTTACTTTGTATTCAAAACTAGCCAACTGATCCTGAACCTGGCCAATAGCTTGATCATAGCTTGCTCCGTTAAGAACAGCCAAACTAATTAGAATTAAGATGAATAACTTCATATAATTGATTTATACATATAGCAAACCAAATTTTTGAGTAACTGTCAATTTAATACCTTAAATAACTAAATTTGTTGATAAATACTTGACAAAGTCGATAAATTTTTATAAACTGTATATCAGCTAATGACTGATGAATTCTAAAAACATAAATAACTAAATTTAGCGATATATGGCACATAAAAAAGCGGGTGGTAGTAGTTCAAATTTAAAAGATTCAAATGCACAAAGACTTGGTGTTAAGAAATATGGTGGCCAAACTGTTAGAGCCGGTAATATTTTGATTCGCCAAAGAGGGACAAAAGTTCATCCTGGAAAAAATGTAATGAAAGGAAAAGATGATACTTTATTTTCAACAATTGATGGAATAGTAGAATTTTCAAAAAAGAAAATGAAGACGTTTACTGGCAAATTGAAAAGACGAACTTTTATAAGTATTGAACCTGGAAAAAAATAATCCTCTCAGATAAAGAGAAAAGGATGGAGATATGACTCCATCCTTTTTTGTTTTATTCAAAACACATAAACTCTGTAAACCAAGCCTCGCCTTCTCCTACCGAATCAATCAAACCAGGAATTTCAATTTCAAAATTGTGACTGCATAATACTTCAGCTTCAGTCGGGTCAAAACATGACCAAAGTTCTGGGTACTTGCAAGCACAATTGAAATCAATCCAGGGCTGACCACGCAAACAAAGTTCCTGTTTAGTCGTTTGCATTACAGCAGGAGAACCAATTGACTCCCCTGTTGAACCGTACCAAATAAATGCCTTCATATTTGAAGGACAACTAACCGTACAAACAATTTCAAAAGGCTCAGGCTCAACTTCTGGTTCAGGTTCAACTTCTGGCTCAGGCTCAACTTCTGGTTCAGGTTCTACTTCTGGTTCAGGTTCTACCTCTGGCTCAGGCTCAACTTCTGGTTCAGGTTCAACTTCTGGCTCAGGCTCAACTTCTGGTTCAGGTTCTACCTCTGGCTCAGGCTCAACTTCTGGTTCAGGTTCAACTTCTGGCTCAGGTTCTACCTCTGGCTCTGGTTCTACTTCTGGCTCAGGTTCATCAATGGTAATTGAATATTGACCATATTCACCAGGATTTTGACACTGCTTACTCATATCAACAGTAATCATTTCATCAAAGCCAGGAATACTCTCCAGTAGTTCTGGGTCACCAATCAAGGTCACCGGCAACTTGTCATAACCCATCTGTTCAAACAAGTCCCAACTTTCAAAATTTCTAAGAGTTCCTTGATTATCTACAACAAAGGTTAAACCTTCACCATAAGCTGGCACATTGAAAGTTGGTTTTAACAAAGTACCATGTCGAATGTACAGCGGTCCCCCATTTGCATAAATAGAAAAGTATTGTTCATTAGCCTGATTAACAGACAATTCAACAACAGCACCTGAAATGTTCCAACTATTAAAACTTGCCTCTGAAGCAAACTGGTAAACAGAACCGCCATTCGAATCAAAGGTCTGTTTTTCCATTAGATAATAGATGTCATCAACTTTAAATAGTTCTCGATACGGTTGCCAATCAATCTCACCACCATATTCATAACAGTTGAATTCTTTTTGTGAAATTGAGATAATCTTTTGCCAATCGTAATTGTGAGCATTAAACACTGCCTCGTTTTTGATCCAATAAGTCTTGGAGTCTATCAAAATGTAAACCTTTGCATTACCGATCACTTGAACCAGACTACCATCTGGATGCCAGGTCACCTTGGAAGTATCCACAACTAAACTAGCGTAATTTGACGTTTTCCAGGAGGCTAGGAATGTTGCGTACGAATAGCTATTGAAAGAACCTTGTGTTTTTCCAGGATCATGCACAACTACGTTATCCTCTGTTAAGCCAACCACTACCATAAAATGTCCCATCTTGGTTGGGTCCATTTGCACATTAACTGCTACCATCACTGGATTATCTTTCTCTAACTTTGCCTGCAAATAGCTCAGTTGGCCAATGTTCTTTTTCACTACCGGCCCTAGCTTGTATTTCCCGGTCAAAACATTAGCTATTTGTGTGATGCTAGTTGAATTACCATCATAATATTCAGCATCCAACTGTGGTTGAATATACTCATTATCATACAACCAATCAATAACAATCTTGATCTCGTCTTCGTCCGCGTCAATTTCTAAATATGTGGAAGCTAACATGACCGCTGAAGTTGGACCGCAATTCATATTATCATCCCAATCACCAGGTGGAGACTGTGACTTAAATGTCACATTTTCAAGCAACACATCATTTGCCAAAACTGGCCAGCACCAAAACAAAATGAATACACTTAGTAAAAATCTTTTCATGACGTCCTCCTAAAAAACAAATCTGGAAATGAATTGATAATACATGTCGACTGCTTTACTTTGTTCTGTTTGTCTAAACAACAAGGCAAAGTCAAACACTCCTTGTTCGCCTTTGGCAATGAATCGCGTCTGTCCTTCGATCAAGCCAGTCTTGATAGTTAAACTAATAGCTTCAACTTCCGGCTGGTATGGGACTTGATAATAATCATACTCAGCCACCAACTGCGGATAAATAATCTGCAGAATTTCTGGCCAATCTCCGCTAAGCCCAGGATAGAAATCCACCGAAAACGCCATAAAGTCCGTAGCATACTTTTCAGTGTTGACCTGCCACTCACCGCCGAAATCTTGATAATAGTCCTCAGGCAAAACTGCGCCTCTGACAATTTGGTTCTCAGTATTTTTAATTTCATAGCTCAAACAGTTTATAGATTCATGTTTAACAATTCGCCAATCAGCGGGAAACTGAAAACTGATTTCGTCTTCATGTAATTGCCAATCTAGAGTCGCTTGCTCAGCAATATTATCATCTGAACTCAAATTTACTGTCTGACTATTTTCCCAAGAATAATCTTCTTCTAGCTCAACATGACGAACACAGCCCGGCGTAAAGACTATCCACATTGTTACTAAGATCACCACATACAAAAGAATCCCCATTTTCTCCAATCTACACATAACTTTCTCCTTTTAATTTAGAGTTACCGCTCGCCAAGGAAACTTATTCATAATTTGATTGACATAAGTTCTACTTGTTCCCTGATAGAGCATGATCATTTCGTGAACCTGTTCGCCATTTTGCACCAAAATAGTTGGTGCATTCCAATAATGATTTGTATTCCAATTAAGCTCAACTACTTGTCTCTGTCCAACATCAACGACGCGATGAGAGAAATAATTCGACTGATATTTTTGTTCTAAATACTCTTCCCAATTTATTGGTAAACGAGCATCACTGATTTTTATCAAGAACAAACTGTAGTCAGCTTTGCTTTTTCTTTCTTCTCTGGCCCCTTTCTCATCCACTTCAATAAGACAAAACAAAATTGAACGTCCAACCTGCTTAACAATGTAAATGTTTTTACTTAATAGCTGAGGATCCTTGAGCCATAAAATTGGAAAATTGAAAATTTGTAATTTACTGGCTTCCCATTTACGTGGATTATACCCGAAAGCTGATACTCCAACATTTCCGTTTGAAGCTAAACGAACATCTGGATCAATTACCTTAATTTTCTCATAATCAATTGGTTCATTGGTTCTAGCTTTCCTAAATTGTAGTTCTGGTTGACTTGCACATGAAACGAGAAATACGCTTAGTAAAAACAAACATACCTTTTTCATTTTACGCCCCCCTAATTGTCAATGAACAATTCGCCACTCTGGCGATAATGACCAATTAATCAATTGATCAAACTCTAAATAAATTCAAAAGTTGAAACACAAATTATTTACAACTTTCCACTATTGCTCCAAATATCTTTGTAATCTCTATTGCCTCCACAATTAAAAAATTTCGCTGATTTTCCAACTCTGATTGATTTTGTGAAATATAACAAAGACTCAACCACAATCTACTTTCCTTAACTTCTTTACGGCAAATTTTAGATCTGAACACAAAATCCTTTTTACTAAAAGCTTCATTAGCCTCAATATAATTTGCAGCCACCGAACCGCTTGAGCGAATTAACTGTTTACTGTCTTCTCTATTACCAATGGTAGTGACTAATTCTTTAATAAATGCACGGCAATTAGCAGCAAATCGCTCTGTCCTTTCTTCAAGGTCGTATTTTTTTTCTTTTTTATTCATATACTTGTTTTCAATTTAGATAATTGTTATTTGAAATTTATTTAGGATTTAGAAATTGGTCAATTGATTAATTCTACTTCTATTGTTAAACACTTCTCTCCAAGATTCAAGAAAAATGTTATCCACGTCCGTCAAGATTTTCAGAAACTAATTTTACTCATAGAAAAAAGTAAAAAATCTTGACGAGGTAGGTCGACAAGATTTGACGTTGACAATATGGCTGATTTAAATTAAACTAGTTTAAAGTTCTTTTAAGGGATTACTTTCTTTAACATTTTTCCCAGGAGATAAAATGGGCGCAAAGATGATTTTACTTGATCTGGACAAAACCATTCTTGATATCAACATGCAAATAACTGACTTGCGAATTATTGAAGAGATTGCCAGACTACAGGCTGATGGTTGGCGAATTGGACTAAACTCAGACCGTCACTTTAATTCGGTAATGCATTTTCAAAGAATATTGCAAACTAACGGTCCAATTATTGCGGAAAAAGGCAATATTGTTCGCTTAAGCCCTAACGTCAGTTCTTCTGGGTATTTAGTTGATGCTAGGCGAGATCATTTTGAGTCACTGTATATGAGATTTGTAAATAGTCTACGTAGAAACGATTCTCAAATTCTTGTCACTTCTGGGGACACCATGGATTGGCTAAGAATCCTGAGGCCACTCAAAGAAGATCCAGCCAAACCAGTTGTTATTGTAAATGGTGAACGGCAATACAGTTTTGCGTTTTACGCAAAACTGCTTGACCCTACTGGTTTTAGTCTTAATCCTAAACTTATGTCACTACTTGTAGAAAGAGCAGTAAATATGTTTAGGGAAATTCTTGGAGTTACACCTATAATTGACGTCAATCTACATGAATACTGTGCTTGTATCTTGCATCATCCTGACTCAAGTAAAACGCAGGGAATCAAAACTCTTCAGGGTTTAATAAATATCGATTTCCTGGCTATTGTTGGTGATTCAGACTCAGACATTATTGACCTGCCAAGAGTTATCCATACTGCAGTTGCCAACGCGACAGATAATCTCAAGGCTCGCTCCAAGTTTGTTTCACAAAAAAAATTAGCCACAGGTGCAATTGAATGTCTGCAGTTCATTGAGAAAACCAGAAAGGCTTAATAAACCAAAACTGTTCTGAAAATCAGAACAGTTTTTTATTTGACAAAAACTTGATTTAATTATAATATAATAACTCGTTCCTTAAAATCGGAGGCCGTCATGAGCAAAACTTTAATTCTGATTGATATCGACAGAACCATCATCAACGAAAAAGCAGAAATCACTGACCCGACTCTAGCTACAAAAATTGCCCAAATGGTTGAGCAGGGCTGGGAAATTGGACTATGTTCTGACAGACCAACTGATGAATTAGAATATTTTGCAAGATTTCTCCCCGTGAATGGACCACTTGTTGGTGAAATGGGTGCAGTTATCGAATTTCCTGAGTTGCAAAACTCTTTAGAATCTACCCATATGCTCTTGAGCACCAGGATATCTTTGGGCTTCCTTGATATAAGAAATAAATTTATTGTAAGATTAATCGACATATCAAGAGAAGACTACCTGCACATCACTCTAGGTAGAAACTCCATAGAACATGAACGTAGAATTCTAGCAGATCATCAGCAAGGTATACGTTACATTTATGTAGACATTGCCAGAGAACACAGTTTTGCCATGAGCATGCGTGTGTTTGGACCTGATGGTCCAGAAAAATGCGGTCAAATTATTGAAGACCTCGCCGAGTTTGCAAAAAGAGATTTTGCAGATCAATTTGGTAACAATCTTGAAATGGAAAGCCAAAGCTTCTCTCCAATGCTCTATGTCAATCCCGAAGAATGGGGTTGCGTTATTGTTCATTTTCCAACTAATGGAAAAAACAAAGCTGGTCAAGCCTTGCTGGACAAGTATGATTATGACCGAATCTTCATGATCGGAGACACTTCTTTTGACGACCTAAAGGACACTGAACGAGTTGTTCAACTCGGAGTGGCCAACGCCTGGGACGATTACAAAAATGTTTGTCAATTTGTCGCAGGAAGAAAGTACGCCTCCGGCGTGATTGATTGCCTAGCCTGGGCTGAACAAAACGCGTAAAACCAAAAACGCTCCACTAAACTCGTGGAGCGTTCTTTATTTTATTTAACTATTTTTTACTATTTCTAACAGTAAAAGCTACTGCAAATACTAATAAAAGCAAGATAAACGAACCAATTATAATAAACAAATCCTTATCCGAAGTTTCAGCCGGTTTATCTTCAATTACAGACGGCTCCTCAACTACTGGCTCCTCCACTTTTGGAAACATTCCTTTGTAATATTCATCTTGTTCTAGGTTACTTAACTGCATTTTTACTTTTTCACTATCACCAGAAATCTGATTTGCCAAATCAATATAATATTTTACTTCTTTGGCATTTTCACCATCAAAGTCTGTACACAAATAAATTCTCGCATTTTCCAAGAAACCCAAAGCTCTTTCTTCTTCTGAGAAAACATTATCACCAGTAACTTTTTCCAATGTTTTTTCTGCCAATTCTTTATACAAACCTCCGTAACACATAGATTTAGATACTCTAGCAAAAGGCAAATAGGCTCGTGCTAACATGAAATAATCTTCAGCTGCTGTGTTATCCTTCACTGAGTCCTTTGTGTATGCTAAATTATTATAAACATCCCAATGTGCAATTCCGAAAACGATATTATCTTCATGAGTAGGTTCAAAGTCAATTAAATCCCATTTTACGGTATTTTCTTCAATCGTATAACCAGTAGGTTCTATAATTAACGGCGGATCATAAAGATCTAAAACAGAATTACGAGGACCAACCATATCCATTTCTAAATATTTTATTAAATCATAATCACTAGGAAATTTAACTTCGATTAAAGCTGATTCAATTTCATCCTTCCACCCCTGACCGGTTTCCAAAACATAGTAAGAGTAGTTGCGCGCCATGTCACTATAGCCACCACCACTGGACGGCAAAAAATACTCAACTTCAACTACCGTTTCATCTGCAGCAAAGGTCATATCCCAAGCAATCCAATCATCTTGATAACTTGCTTCATTCAATTTGATATTTTCAGTTTCTACTTCTTGATCATTCACTCTAACGGTGAACTCTTTCGGCATATTTGGGTCTCCCCACAAATTCAAACTCATCAAATCTTCCATTGGAAAGCCAACCTGCATGTCAACCGGCTCTTCACTGTTATAAAAAACAAATTCAGCCGACACTTTAGCATTATATAAATAATAATGGCTATTCATTTCATCTGGTTGAATATCAATCCTTACATGTTCAGATTTCATTTGAATATCCGAACTTTTCAAAGCTTTAATTGTAGCACCAGGATGAACTATAGGTGCCATATCCGCTGAAGCATTTCCTCCTATTAAAATAACTGTGAAAAAAATCACTAAAACCATTACTTTTTTCATAACTTATTCACTTATTAATTTTTTCAACTTGATAACCATCTCGTCGTACAACCAACATCTTTCCGCCGAAGTACAATACTCACATTTACAAGCAGAGTAAACTGAGTACCAAACAATTTGACAGAGGTGCCAAAAACTTTTACTAAACGCTTTTTGTTGTTTTATATAATAATCCAATTCCTTTTCAATTCGCTCGACTAGACTTTGTAAACTAACCAAACTATTATTTTTTTTCAATTCTAGATTTTTACGAAAAACGGAAACCTGCAATCCAGCCAAATCAATGGCCACATTCCCTAACGCTTCTGAGCTACCCAGATATGGGAAAGCAGGGCGCGGATCAATAAAATATGCCTTATCTTGTCTTATAATTATATTGGCAGCACTCAAGTCCTTATGTGCTAGGCCACTGGTTAAATTATTCAAATATAAGTGTTTATTTTCAAGAATCCTTTTATATTTGCCTTCCAACTCTGACCATAAACCAGCCTTATGCAAATTAATTTTTAGAGCTTGTATTAATTCTGTGAAAAATAATTCCGCTTTATCTTTGTCTGGATTTTTAGTTTCATTATATATTTGTCTCAAGTTTAATAAAATCCGTTCATTACTCTTAACTAATTTTAATTCATCTTCAACTTGAGATAACCGTAAGTTTTGTTCAAAGTTATCATTACCTAAATTTTCTATTTTCAAAATTGACTGACCTTCTTGAGAATAAACCAACTCCACTTGGGGAAAATAATCATTATAATTATCTAGTGCCTGCTGATATTTTTGATAATTAGCTAATTCTTTATTGATCTCACCGCTTAATCCGATTTTTAAAATTTGTCCGTCAACTGAAACTGTTTTGGAGTCTGAAGTACCACCAAGATTCTTGATCTTTTTGTCTGCTACACTCTCACCTAAATATTGGGCTAAAACTTCTAGATAATTTCTTGAATTAAGCACATTTGGCAACTGTAAAATATCATCAATTGAGTGATCAGCATAATTAGATTTTTCTGAACCAACATAAACAGTGGTCACCCCCAAAGCTTTCGGGGGAATAATATCTGTGCTTTCCTGATCACCAACAGAAATAGTATTCTTGAATTCAGTTTCATACTTTTCACAAATAAACTGAAAACGGTTCCCATGGTCTTTACGAATATCGCCTTCACCTGTATAGACATTGTTGCCGAAAATTTGGACTAAATCTAACTCCTTCAAAACTCTGGTTACCCAAATTTTCGGTGCATCGGAAACCAGTACTAATTTAAATTCAGTGGCTAATCTCTCCAAAGTTTGCTTTACGTCCCCGACACGAACTATAAAAGAAGACGGCTCAAGGTCCCAAACAAAATTGAAGTATTCATAACGATCCAAACCATAGCTCTTCTCCAGTCCAATACTGACACCCTCCTTGAATGTGTTTTGGACATGATTCAAAATTTCTTCTGCGCCAAATTCATCTTTATTTAATTTGTTTCCTATAAAAGCCTTAGCCCTTGCTAAAATTGCTGGCTTTAATGGAGAATTATTATAAGATCCGCCCTTCAACTGATAAAGGGTTCCGTCAAGATCTAAAATTAGAAGTTTTTTGTTCATATTTACACCTCATTTACATCTCAATCTTACCAATTTACCCCAGTTTAGTCAAACTGTATAAATAATCAATTTATCAATTCTCTAAATCCTAAACAATTTTAAAATTAACAATCTAAAACACAAAATAAAACTTTTGAATTTGAATATTTAAATTTGTTTAGAGTTTGATTATTAGGTAATTGATCAATTAGTTCAAACATCTCGCAACACAAAAATAAAAAAGCGACCCGTACATGTACGAATCGCTGTATATCATTCTAAGCTATGGGCGCATCAGCATGAGCAGCTCTAAGCCCTCTGTTTTTTTCAGTTTGAACCTGTCGCAAAATGGTAATACCTACCGCTTCAATAAGTATACCCATATGATCAACATCTTCATTCACTTTATTAACCACTTCTCTTTCCATTCTTGCTAGAAGTTCTTTGTCTTTCAAAACTTCATCCAAGGAATTACGCGCGCAAACAGTGCGTACTGCGCTCACTATGTATGTTTCAACCAATTCTTGCAAGTTTCTACGTGAGTCTGAATCTTCTACTAACTTAGGTCTTATGCATTTTGCTACTTCAACCACAGAACAACCATCGTCCTTGACCCTAACCTTGTTAGTGATTTCAGCTTCTACTTCTTTAATATCATCAAAAAGCAAGGCTTCCTCACCGAGTCGTTCAATGGTAAAATCTAAACTTTTTATAGGAACAAAAGAAACCATTGTATAAAACCCACGGAGTTTACCTGAACGTAAAACTCGAATGTTTCTTCCTTTAGGATAAACCAGAACATGCCCTTTGGGAACCTCGATCGCCGTATTCTCATAGAGAACACCAACCACACAAAGAAAGAGCACCAACGCAATTCCGAAAATCCAGGCTAAAACAACTGACCCCTCAGATAGTGCGGTTAGCAAACAAAGAGCGAATACAAAAGCCCCAATAATGAAACAAATGAACGTACTGAGTTTAATAGCCTCTCTATTCCTTTCCCAAAATGACCGATCAGGAACGAAGGTTTTTTCAAAAACCTTGTCATCATCTCTTGTTACAACATGTTTACCATCTTCCATTGAGTACCCCCTTGATTAATATATTTTAACTGAACAGAACCACAGATAAGAATATCACAACCGAGTAAATATGTCAAGTACACCGTAATGGTTCAATATCTTTGCAATATTAATGAGTTAAATTTCACTTACTTAGCCACCTGGGGTTGAAAACCCCAGGCTATTATATTCTAAACCCCCATAAATGGGGCTAAGTCTCTTCAGGCTACTTTAGTAGCCTTTACAAAACCTAGCCTGGCCCTTTCAGGGCCAGGTGACTAAATACAATAATTATGAACATTTACATCCTAGAATTAATTACATTTAACTCCACTACAAGTGTTGCCAAGCTCTTGACTTTAATTCGGTACACCTAATAAAAGCATGCAAAATTACCACAAAGTAGTCCCCTCGGGACAATAAAAAAGCCCCGCGTGCGGGGCTATGACTTATCAGCAATTTACAAGCAGATACCAGTAATCATGCATGAATGGTTCCTCACTGGCTGGCTTTTGAATACCGGTTTTTTGGAAACCTAGTTGTTCAGCTGGCTTGATTGAGCCGATATTATCTTCGCGCAAGCGAGTTAATATCAGATTAGGTATAGCCATTTTTTGTTTTTCCTTCAAAAAGCTTTTGCGAAGCAGTGTGCCGATCCCCTGCCTGCTAAATTTTGGATCAACAACCAGCTCACGCTCCCAAATGATTAAACAACCAAACTGACTCATTCTTTCCATCTGTCTATGAACCCAGAGCCACAAGTTTGTACCTCTCTCAGCTTCCAGTCGAGCAAATGACATCAAGTCATGCCAGTGCGCGCCAACAAGCTTATCTGTGTCTTCATCTATAGCCACAAAACATCGAAATCCCGGCAAGCTAAAAGCTTCTTCCCAGCGACGGAGAACTTCTTCATCGCTTAAATCTTCATGCCAGGGAAGGCCAGCAAAAGCTCGTTTATATACTGCCAGCACCTGTTCCAAATCCTCATCTTGCATCAAACGAATTTTCAGGTTCATTTTCCCTCCCTGCATGACAATCTCTGTTATAACAATATGGCAATATAACAATTTAGCAATTTACTTTAAACATCTTATAACAAGCAAAATCATACTCTCCAACCAGAAGCGGATAAAACTTTTCACCGTCAAGTTCAACTTCCTCAAAGTTTATCAACTTCGGGTCCATTTTCTCGTGCTTGCCATACACCCAAAATATATTTTTCCCTTGTAAATTTTCTTTGGTAATTTGATTAGTATAATTCTGTAAAAAGTATTGAATTTTTTCTTGCAACTCAGCCTGAACGGAACTACTATCTTTAGGCCCAGCTTCAATTTCAATAGCCGGCTCAAGAAATTCAACCAAAGGGCCAGTCGGTCTTTTCTCCGATGGCAACCAGAATACAATGTTCGCTATTTTGAACTGCAATGCCAAAAGTAAATCCTCAAAACTAGGCTTGGTAATAATAACAAACAAACCAGTATCTGATTTACTACCATGTAAATCAACCATATAATTGAATTCTTGCGCTTTCGCAATAATTTCCGCCGCGCGTCGTTCTTCGTGTTTTTCAGAATTAGGATTTCCCGGTCCTGCGCGGTTCATATCTACATTAATAAAGCGCTTATTGGCGTCTAAAGCTTTATCATTAGCAATCAGCCAATCAATCTCTTGGGACTGCTCAATTTTTCTCATAACATCTACGCCGATCTTTTCATCTCCGTGAACTGCTGTAAAAAACAAAACATCCCGATCGACCGGCTTTTGTGGCAAAATAAAAGAATCACCACCAGCGCGCAGTTGCTCAATCTCATTAACTAAAAGTTCGAACTTGTACTTGTAAATTGGTAAAACTTTGTCTAGCATATTCTATATTCTCATTTAAAGCGTAACCTATATTAACATCTTCGTCAATAAAAGTTTAGACTTGACAGCTCTTTACAAATCTTGTAAGCTACAGTATTATCAAAGTAGACGCATTCATTTGATAAATTAACTCCAAAGGAGGTCCCAAATGCGTAACAATGTTCATTCCAACATGTCTGCTTGCCATGAACCTGCGCGCAGCAAATGGTTCATGGTTCTTTCAAATGTTTTCGTGCCTGTCCTGCGAAGCCTTGGCGTAGTAGGATTTTCGTGTTTTCGTGCATTCGTGCCCTTGTGCTTTCGTGCATTCGTGTCCTTGTGCTTTTGTGCTTTCGTGCTTGTAGCTTGCGAAAGCGGTAACGGCAATGATCCCAACGACACGCCCGGCGTGGACGTGACGGATGATAAATATACACCGCCTGACGGCGAGGAGCTCGATGTCAACGCTGAAATCAGCGATCCTGATACCGATCCAGATGTTGAACTACTTGACTGCGGTAATGGTATCTGTGAGCCAGAAAAGGGTGAAAATCTACTCACCTGCATCGAAGATTGCCAAAACCAGGGCGACTGCGGTAACTTCATCTGCGAGCCGGATAAGTTCGAAGACTACCTGACCTGCAGTAATGACTGCGAAGAGTTAGAACATTGTGGAGATGGTGATTGTAACTACCAGGAAGAATGTATCAACTGCCCGGCGGATTGCGGTTGTGAAAAAGAGCAAGTTTGTATCCAGCCAGTAGAAGGTCAGCTCTATGTGTGCAGTGACGTTGAAGACCCACTCGAGCCATATTACTGGATCGAGGGTGAGTGGAAGTGTACTGAAGGTACAATTCAGGGCAACACCTATACCGTCACAATTGAGGGCTGGGATACTAAATTGGGAGCGAATGTGAATGGTTTCAGTCCCTGTATCGGTTATGCAATGACCACAGAAAATCAAAATGAATTCACGTTTAGTGGAAAATCTCAGTCAGGAAAGGTACAATGCTTCGACGGAATCATTACAAACAATGATAGCACTCTCACCTTCTCGGCGAAATCAGACACAACTCCGACCACCAATTTCGTATATGTAAAACAATAAAAAACCAAAGCCACCAATTCTACACAGAGATGGTGGTCTTTTTATTTTAAATAAAAAAACTACCCCTTTACAGATTCCGGAGCAAGTCCGGAATGACGTAAAGAGGTAGTTTTAATTTAATTATGGAATTATATAAATATATCCATCATAAAACTCAAATCTGTCTGCTTCAAAATCACAATCCAATTCCCAATACCCCGTATATTCATTATCCTTATTACACCAGCCCCAGTTGTCCTTAACCTGAACACCTGGTAAGAACCGACAAGCAGTTTCACCGGTTGACAATTTTTCTTTACAACTCGTGTCGTTATCACCGACACAGTCAGGTAACCCATCAGTTGAATAACAAATATATGTATTTTCGTAAGAGAAATATCCTTCGTGACAAGCATCTGATGTATCACCAAATCTATCTTTTGGATCATCACAGTCACCATATTGACCACAAACTGAATTATCATTACATTCATAGGTAGCTTCGTCACCTTCACCTACTCGCTCACACGGACAAGAAAATCCATCCCAGTCTCCGCATTGACCCATAGGAATTACAACCTTTTCCTGACAAAATGGTTTGTGATTTTTGAAGGAGCCACTATTTGTAATTGATCCGGCACCATCACCCCAGTTTATCGTAACTTGCTTCAATGGCATTTGTTCATGGGCAGCCCAGGCGTAGAATTTCATAGTTAAATCCAACTGACCATTGTGCGCTACGATATCGCCACCAGTGTAACTACCTAAACTCGTAGCAATTGTGAGCTGGTTAGGGGAAGCTTTCAATGCTCCACCCGCTTCGCCAGGTCCAACTGAAGCTATCATTGGTGGATGTGGGGTGTAATCGGTAATAGTATCACCTGAAAAATCCTCAGTATAAATTGCCTTTTCCTCATACTTCTTCGTAGTATAATTCCACGTCCATCCTTTATAAACCTTAGCAAAAATATAATCCAAGGAAGAATACTCCGGCTTGTTATTAGCAATAGTTACCTCGTCTATATTTGTGCACTGTATAGTCCTACCAACAGCGTTATGGGATTCATTCAAATAATTATAAGGCAAAGATTGGGTGCAACCATATGGTTTGCCACCATAATCAGTGCCTTGAGTGTAATTGTCATCAAATCTAGTCCAGAGACTACCCCCAGGCATTTCGTCATAACTTCCATCACAAGTATCACCTACGCACATTGAATTATTAGATCCCATATATTTATCAGGTATTTTCATTAAGGTATCTCGCCCTTCAAGAGAATCTCCTACAGCACTACCAAATGGCGTTGGCTCTGAACCCCAAACTATACCATTACCTCCACCTGGAAGGGAAGCATTTGGATCATCTTCCTCATACCATTTTTGATATTGATATATCCTATTTGTAAACGCTTTATTAAGACTTTCACCTGCAAGAACATTAGAAGAATCATATACCTGCACCATTTCCTGCGCATATTCATGAAACACTCCCTTGATCACCAGTTCCTGCCAACCTCCGTCCTTAGAATCATCACATAAAGCAAACCATGATTTACGCATCCGACCAGTTTCATCAAAAATTATTCTCAAACCAAAGTAATTTTTATAAGCGGAAGCATCGCCGTCATGATTGCCCACATCACAATAACCGGTTAAAGCTTTGAATCCATTTTCTTCCTGCTTCACTGCCACAATATCACCAAAATCAAACCCTAGTTCTGTCTCCGCAGGCTCTTCTAATCCCGCAGATATATCACTAGCACACAGACCATAATTACCATTATCATTATCAATACAAACTAAATCATCACGACAATCAGGATTTCCACTATTATTAGACTTATTCATTCGACACTCTGTATTAATACAAACTGATAGCTCGGCATTTATTGTCTTACATTTACCAACGCCCTCGGGCATATAAACAAAAGAAGAGTTACTATCCTGCCACTCCCAAGTACCGTCACAATCAGAGTCTTCACTGCAACCTGCCAAGGGCTTTTTGACCCATTCGCTATCATCTGTTTTATAGAGTTCTAACTCATATACTGTGTCATCTATTTCAGGTTCAACATCAGCGACTTCAGGATTATCACAATAGTCAGGATCTAATGTTGTTTGGTTTATAATGTCAATACACTCACCTTGTGAATAATCATAACCTTTACCCATGAACATAGGGGTAAACTTAGATTCCTTTTTTGCATTATCACCTTTTAAATAAACGCTCTCTTTAGGTCCACCAAATTTATAATTATTATGATTTTCTTGCAATTCGTGGCCTCCATGCCAAACAACCTGCCAATAATACCACTTTGAATAATCATTACCAAAACAATCTATTAGCTTTTCTGAAGCACCCTGAGTATTAGTATCAATCCACTCCCCTTCTCCCTTGGGACAGAAAAAAGCCCAGTCATCCTTTTTGAAAGTATGCTTATCAGTTGCTCCAGCATAACCCTTCTCGTAATTACCATAATTATCAGTTCCATTTTTTAGAAAATATGCATATCTCTCAATGTCAAACTCTTCCGTTTTATTTCCAGGATCAATTACCACCTGCCCATCCCAGTCCTTGGCGCTTTCACACCAATCCGTACTTTGCCCATCAACACAATCAATCATGATACCAACTAATTCCTCATCATAAACTGCTGGACCACTAATCGAAGATACTCCCTCTTTATATGATTCATCACCATCTGAACCAGCCTTTAGACTAAAGGACCAATTTGGGAGTGTTCCATTTTTTTGCTCCTTTTGTTCATTACTTGAATTATTTATAGAAAACAACGGTCTTATATACTCCTTTATATTGTGGATATCATCAGCAGGGTCTTCTGGCAAAAACATCTTCTGATTTCTTCCCTTAGCATTGGTGGTAAATAAACGACCAACATTTTCATTTGGATTATACCCTGCCTCCAAATAATTATTTGATAAATCCTGTAAACCAGCTAAACTCTGAGTTGGATACCAGGTCAAACAAGGATGCTGGTCAGGATCATTATTCATAGTTGTGCTATCATCCCACTCTAGGCAATATCCTTGCCAGCCAGTGTATTCTGTGTTTGCGCCATCAACTTTTAAACACATATCGCCAGAACACTTATCAGAAGAGCACATTTTTTCATTGTTAATCTTAACTGGCGTACCACCAGAAGAATCCCCACTACAATCACAAGGTGTATTTGTGTCTTGACAATATTGAGAACTAAGTTCATTTTTATATTCCTTCGGCACATACAATGTCATAGCCTTACCACCAAAGGTCACTGCATAATAATTACAAGCATAATCATCTTTTTTGTCAGAATCCATATCACCGACATTTTCGAACTTAGTAGCATTTTCATATTTCTGATCACTTCTATTAAATTCACTCAGAGTAAACGGTGCTTCTATATCTGGATAAGCTCGGCATTCTGGTGAAGGTGATAATTCAAACGTAGCTGAATCGTTAAATGGTTTTACGCAGGTATTATTCAAACAACGACAATCCTCTTCTTCCTCGTCTGCTAATTCATCCTCTATTACACCAAGTAAATACTCTAAACATGCTGACTGTGCTGAACAATAATTATCATTTGGAGCATATGCTTCATAACCATCTAAACAAACATTCAAACAGGTCTCCTCAGTAGCACCAGTAACCGAAGTGACATCTGTTTCTAAACAACATTCACCACCATCAAAATGACAATCTGCTGTATTTGCCCCTAAATCATAAGCTCCCCAATTTACCACAGTTGGTACCTCCACTTTAGCCTCTTCTAAAACGTTAACACATACATGATCAGCCGCCAACGACGGAAATGTCCAACATTGATCATAATCCGCATCCATACAAAACTCGTCAGCGTCATCACCTTCATCACCACAAGAGACGCTAGTCATTTCTAGCTTTTTACATGTAGTATTTTGCCCATAACCATCACAATGATAATCAGAACCTAAATAATCGCAATCTGAATCCAAGTCACAACTTACTGAATCGTCAGCAATACAAATATTATCATCAATATGACAATAAGAATTAGAACCTAAACTAAGACAATCATCATCAACAAGACAAGCTAAAGTGTCTTCTACTGGAATTGTTTCAGCAGCACTCCAACCTGGCCAATCACCAGTATCACACTGACCATTACCAACCAATTCAGGACGTTGGCAAGTCGGTAGTGATGGAATGCATGGATTAACAACAGGGGCTTGAACAACGGGCTCGGTAGGAGTCTTACAAAAATCAAGAACTTCACAATCAGTGTCATTCTGACAGCTATTCATTGATTGATTTACTAAATGATAATCTGGGTCTTCATCGGGATTGTTCTGATTAATATCAAAGGCATTAGTAAATTGAACTGGATTATTTGCCGGAATAGCGAAACCTGAGTAATCATTATCATACCAACCTACTCCTCTATCTTTATTTATGTATTTATTTTCAATAATTTCATTGAATGATAAAATATTAGTTTCATCATTACTCTGTACAAATTTAGCACAAGCTGCTGAATCAACATCATCAGTTAGAGCTTCGCATAAACCGATTCGATCACAAACTTTGACATATTCACCCTTAGCAGAATCCCAATTCCAATGACCACTTCGACAAGCATACCAGGCACCACACTCACGATCGCGGTTGACCTTGATAATTTTATTAGCATCAGTTTTTAGAACTTCATTTGCTGTACAGACTACGCCCTTATTTTGTTTCCAAGTATTCCCGTCGTCTTCTTCATCTTCTGTAAGTGGACAATAAAGCTGTTTACCCTCTATAGATGGATTTGCATCTCCCAAGACAAGACCATTTGCATCTACTGGCCCATTTTCAAAGCTAACAAATTCTCTACAATATTCATAATCATTTTCCTGAGCTAAACACTCAGTCAACCATTTACAATATTTATAAACACCACAATTTTCAGCGGTATAATCACTATCAATAAAAATTGCATCATGATCAATCAGTGCAGAATCAGTACTAACCGCAGTAACTGGACTATATGGATTACTTGATGGATCACTTGGATTTTTACTATTAATATATGTTTCGAAGGAATTATAGGAAACACTCGGTTCACCGTCTGCGTCCATCTGGGAGGTATCATTAAACAAGATACAACCATCCTTGCGACTGACTGAATTACAGGTAGCATTATCCATCAAGTCATTATTGATGTAGTAATATGGACGACCAGCTAAGGCCTTGGTTTTGTCAGTTGGATCAACAAAAGCAGTACACTGGTCTTCTGTTCCAGGACATAAACCAACCCAACCTGTATAATCAGCATCCAAAGTTTTTGCCATCTGCAATACACCATCGTTGTAATATTCCTTTGAATCACACTCGACATAATTACCTTCTGCGTCCTGAGTATACCAACCATAAACACTTTCTGAATCTTTTGAAGCTTTGGTGTATTGACAGGTCTTGTCACCTGGATTTTTGAAATAATGAGTTGAGCCCTTGCCGTCAACAAATTCTTCACAGCTTGACTCCAGATTTGAACATAAAGGACTGACTGCTTCATTCTCAAACATTTCTGGATCAAGTTTGTAAAACACATTGTTCCAACCACCATCATAATCATCCTCTGCATATTCAGTGTTCACATATTTTTCCCCCTTATGATACTTTATCGGTGAATTTGCATCATTTGGATCTTCAAGAATATCTTTAGCAGCCGCAGTTAAATTTGGTAAACCTAGGGCAGTACAACCCTTTTCACTGGTGACACAAGCTGATTGATCGTTTAATACTAAATACATTAAGGAGTCTTGAAGAATAGTAATCATTGGTTCATAACATTGTTGGGTTACCAGATCCCAATCATAACCAGATGCTTCACAACTCTTTTTAAAACTATATTGAGTACCAATCACAAACGGTTCTACGGTAAGGGCACATTGAGTCGCTGTCGCATCAACCCCAAGTAAAGTTTTATTACTTAAAGTGTTTTTTAATTGTGAGTCCATCTTAAAATTTCCCCAATTCTGGACAACTAACTCACAAACTTCTTCATTAGAAAAATTCTTTCTATACTCTTTTTCATACGGATAAACATTGTTCTTGGTATCCAGCACCGCCTGACAACCGACACTACCTGATTCACACAAGCTGGAATAACTCTTTAAATAATGAGTATTTGCTTCTGGGTCTCTGTATTCCCTACAACCTAAATGCGCCTGAGCTAAATAGTTATCAGAATTTCCAGTATCTGAATTTAATTTATAATCACAAGTCGTTGGAGTTGCCCAAGTACTTTCAATTAAATATTTAACATCGTTTACTTGGGATAATTTAAAGTTATCAATATTAAACATATCCGTTAAAAAAGTATCTGCATTAATCTCAATTCCAATAGATCTACCGGCAGTGGCCACATTAGACGAAACAACCATATGATAAAAAGTAAAGTTCTCAGTTAAGTTTCCTTCCATCAATTGCTCGACTGGATCAGCAGTTAAAGCATCTCCCTCTTTTACATTGACTGTAAATTTACCGTCTGGGCTATTACCTTTAATCCAAAATGATAATTCATAATCACCACCACCTAAACCAACTAAATCAGAATTGGTATAAAGAGCAGGATCTCCACTTGTTTCAATTCCATTTCCTTGTGTTACTTGAAGAAATGAACCAAATTCAGGAGTAATTAATGGCACGGAATAAGAAGTTTTCAGACTACCCAGCTCTTCATCAATAGTATCGCTAGAAAAACTATAATTTTCTACTTCTACCTCAATGCCCGCTAAATTGCCTTTGTATTCTTTACAACCAGCATTTTGGACACTACAAGACTTGCCTTCACCAGAAATAGTCATAAATATACATTCACCGTTTGCCCATCTACCTTGGCGGTTGGTACACTCAGTAGAATCGTCAAAAGCAATGGTTCTTCGATATGGATGGCAGTCCTCACTACAAGAGATAGTCTTGGACAAGATTCGGAAATAAGCTGTGCCCGATTCATCAAAGAACTGTCGACAATCAGGGTTAATTTTTTCTTCAAAAATATCTTGATTGCATTCGTCTAGATAACTTTCTAGAACTAACTTTGGAGCTCCAGTTGGATCATCACCATCATCTTTTTGTAAAGTATACGCTTGAAGTTGATAACCTGTAACTTCATCCCCTTCCCAAGTATAATAATTACCACATAAATGTTGGTCATCAGGTAATTTCTTGCACAATCGCATTTCTGTGAAATATTCTTTGGCTTCTCCGCCTTCATCTAATAAATCTAAATTAGTAAATTCCTCACAACCAACCTGAGCAGATTGACATTCCTTGGCTGTATCAGCTATGAAATACAAAGGAAACACATAGTCAGCAAAGAATGTTTCTGACTGACTATAACTTTGGTACCCATTACATTCTTGTGGACAATAATCACTATATGCTGATGTACCATAAACTACGTTACCACCAACCGATGGAGTATAGGCATTACAACCAACCTCTTCAGCCGAACATAAACCAGCAAATTTGTCACACCCCTTGATTGTATCTGTTCCAGGAAAATCGTCTCCTTTATAAATTGAAGCAGTGGTTAATGGATGACCATAATTATCATCATTATAATTGACAGCACAAATGTTATTCACACCTGTACAGTCCGAATCTACTTCACACTTATTCAGAGAAAAGCTTCCAGCACCATCTGAACATTGTTTTTTTCCTACATTGTAACAACTCAAATACTCCGGCGCTTTCTTGGAATATTTAACATTTTTACTGGCATAATCATTGTAAACATGCCGAGAATTTTCACTTGGAACATCCAGCTCTTCCAGTATTACTGCATCATAATAAGCAGATACGTCCGTATTAAGAGTGACTTTTATATTTTCGTATGAACTATATAGTTGTTGGCCAAGATTTGAGCTTGGCTTGATAGAAACCAACACATACACTTCGGTCCATAAACCAGAATAATTATCCAATTCATTTTTTTGCTCTTTCAAAACCTCGACAGTATAGAGAGTAGGTTTATCAGTTTCTATAGAAACACTGATTATTCCACTAGAATCTCGATAAGTCTGCGCAGAAACTGCAAAATAACGTTCTCTCTGACTTCGCACTACTGGCACCCACTCTGAAATAAGGTCAGCTGGTCCCTGAGTATCCAGAGAATAGGTTGCATCATATTTATCATCACCGTTTAATATATGTGTTCCAGCCCAACCTGGGATTTCCATTGGTGCATTTGGTATAACATCTCCTTCAAAAATTTCAAAACTGCCATTAGGTAATAAATTAGTTCCTAAACCTGGGGATGTACTAATAAGTCGAGTACAACCTTCTGCTCCAGGAGGACATTCATTATCATAAATTTTCCTATTTAAATGTACCCTATTTTCAAATAAAGCATCCCAATTATACTCATCCGTTGCGTCACGCATAGTGCTGTACCACAAGCAACCTACATTACTTTCATCACAATTTTTCTGTTCAACTGTATTCATCAAAAAGCTAACTTCCTTTCCTCTAGAATTGGTCATGACCTGACAAGAGTCGTATGCACCAGAACAGCCCTGACCACCAAACTTGAAAGTGCCTTTTTCCGCTGCACAATATCCCCAACCACGACAACTACCATCTTCATTGTGTTCAATACAACTCGGCATATCCACACAAGCTTCAGATCTTTCACTAGCACCACTGGCCAAAAGCATTGGGCCACTAACCGCAGCCTTACACTGAGTTTGTGGATATTTAAGAATCCAATTTGGATCTACTAAGTGACAAAACTTATCAACTTCTGGATCACCTGTATTACAATTATAAAAGTTATCCATTACGTATTGTAGAGTAATAAGTTGCCCTTCCTGAACCTTGGAAGCTGCAATTTCCCAACCGATCGGGATAATACGTGCCTTACGAAGTTTAACTAAGTTTGAATAACAAAATCCTCGTTCAAAACAGTCTGCATCACTATTCCTTCGGTCATTTGGACCAATAAACGGTCGATTACCAACAATATATCCTTGTTCGATTGCTTCACTCACTGATATTGGATCTCCCTGCGTGGCATTACGCACAGCCTCTGCAAAACCCGAATCCATCACACAATTATTAACACCACGAAGTGATCCCCCATCGCCAGTTGGACAGTTAGCATAATCCGTCATCAGATCAATCTGTTTCGTGGCCATCGCAAAATTAATTTTTTGAGAAGCGAATTCTTTTTGTAATTGTTTTTTGACTTCAAATACCTGTTGTTCAGGATTAAAGGAAGTCGCCTTGTCAACTAAACCTTTTTGAAAATATTTTTGGATTACACCTGATTCCCAAAGTGAAGAAACAAAGGTGTTCAAAAATGCTAGCGCCACCTGACCAGGAATTTCAGTGATTACATCTTTTGAAGTAGACATCTCACTTTTTGTTGTTTGCTTTGCTTTTTCTAATTCTGCTTGACTATGACTTCTAGTTAATGAAGATGGTGTTTTAATATTTTTCCCTGTTACTCCTGTTACACCCTTGGATCCCTGATCTTCTAGACGTTGTTTTTCCTTGGCATCAACTTCTTTTTGTTGGGCTTCGATTAATCCACCCTCCATAGTCATGTAGCCACCAATTTCAGACTTACTTGGAGAAAAGCTGACGTCAAAACTTTCTTGTAAAAAAGCAACACTAGTACCGTATGGATCTTTTACTTTACTCAAAGCATCTTCATACTTACTTTTAATCTGATCACCAAAAGCTTGCCAATTATCTGTTAACGCGCTAAGCGTACAATCCGGTTTTTTGAGCTGATCATATCCTGGCGTTTCTAAATAATTCAACTGTAAACCAAGTTTCATTTTCAATTCAAGTTCAGGCAGTTTTGGCTGACAAATATCTATTCCGAACATTTCATTTACATTATCTAAAAACTGACCAACCATTTGATCTTTGAGGTCCTTTTTGAAATCACCCCAGACATCTTCGTAGAACATCGACCCCTCTCCCCAACTTCCCGTGGTTATGTAGCTAACACTGGCTTCCGCAGCTTTCTTGGCCAACTTGACCAAAGTATTTTTCAGAGTAACTGAAACTGTCAAAATTAGCCCCTTAAATAGCTTTTCCTTGGCAAATTTTTTAATTTTGTCAGCTGCATTTTTGACAAAGGTCTTTATTTGTAAACCTATACGCTGAGGTAGCGCAGCAGGATCAGTATATTGAGCATTGGCTGTCAGTGGAAAAAGTAAACCCGGTAAGGCTATTTGCAGGACAAAGAAGAAAGTAAGAAGCCCAAGAATAAACTTACTCTTACTTGAATTGCTTTTGTTTGAGAAAAACATAAATATTTTTTTATCAATTTTATTTATTTTTTTGTTAATTATTCCACTGACAAACTGGCTTCATTAATAGCCTCGTAATAGATTTCCATTAGAGTTTCATCATCAATTCCAGCAAAATCTGCTTCCGAAAAACCCTGCTCCATCAGCAATGCTCTAACCTGTGCAGGTGTTTTTTTACTTAGTTGCTCTACCGCCTGATCAAGGTTCCCAGATGAATCTTCTACCTGGGTTGTTTGGGATACTGGTTCAGTAACTGGCTCAGTTGCACTTTGCTGACCACTCAAAAATCCGGCCAGCTGTGATTTCATAGCTGGATTTTCTTCTAGCATCTGATCATACATAACCAACAAGGACTGATCATCAATAGAAGCTAAATCAGCCTGAGTAATATTTCCGGTCGCCACAAGTAAACTTCGTAACTGATCTGCACTAATTTGCAAAATATCTTCTTGGTCTACCGCTATTGGTTGATACTGACTTGATCCCCCAGTAGCATCTTCTACCAGTTCTGTTGCAGTTCCTTCTTCGGGACTAAAACTAGAAAAACAATTCTGGCCTTGTGGACACATTGGATCTTCGAAATTTTGAATTTCATAAGCATCATCAAACCCGTCACTATCAGAATCAGCTAAATATGGGCTTGTTTCGTATACATACAGTTCATCAAAATCAGTAATCCCGTCTTCATCGGTATCCTGGTCCTTAAGCTTTTCTGGATCAATCTGAGATAAATCTGTTTCATCTACTACGGGTGCAACATATGGTGAATTTCCAGGCTGACCAATACCTGGCATCGGAATCAATAAAATATTTTTTACTTGGTAAACTCCAATAATTACAACAATAAAACTAACAATCGACACCACTGCCATTGCAATATTTTGTCTTTGTTTTAATTTTTTGTGACTAAAAAATGTCTTTGGTTCTTCCTGATTTCGATTTAATATCTGTTTCAATCTTTCTTCTGATGTCAGATTTTCTTTTTCCTCAAAATTAACCTCTCCACTTTTATTTGGCATACTCCAAAAATACAAACAAGCAACTTTAAAAATATAAGTTTTGCTTGTTCAAATTAAGTAATTTATACTTTATAATTATATCACATTTCACACCATTTACCCAAATAAAAATATCCACGACTAGTGGATAAATATTTTTGTAAAATTAAAACAGAAAGCCTCGCCTAAACATCATTGCAAAACACCCATAAACTCCCACCCATAAACTCCCGCCCCCAAACGTCATTCCGGACTTGCCCGCCTTGCCCGAAGCTCGCCTCGCTTCGCGGTCGAAGCGGGGCAGTCGAGGCAGGATCCGGAATCTAAGCCCTCCTCCTCGAACCACTCCCTACTCAAATCCTCCCAACCACAATTGTGAACCACACACTAAACGTCATTATAAAACTCCCCTAAACGTCATTCCGGACTTGATCCGGAATCTAAGCCCTCCTCCTCGAACCACTCCCTACTCAAATCCTCCCAATTTGAATTCTTCTTAGTAATCAAAGTTTCTTTCCACTCTCTTTTCCAATTTTTGAATCGCTTTTCGCAAGTGATCGCTTCTTCCATAGTTGGAAAGTCTTCGTAAAACACAAGTTTAGAGCACTTATACTTTGACGTAAACGAATTAGGATAAGATTTACCTTTATGTTGCCAAACTCTACTTTTAAGACTTGCTGTTACACCAATATACAAAACAGTATGCTTTTTATTTGTCATTATATAAACAGTTGGAGTTTTATCGTGATAGGTCATATAACTTGAGAAGTATTGAGATTCCGGATCAAGCCCGGAATGACCGCTGGGACGTGGTAAGATTCCGGATCAAGTCCAGAATGACCGCCGAGATATAGTAGAATTCCAGACTAAGAAAAGAATGACCACTGAGCCATGGTGAGATTCCGAATCAAGTCCGGAATGACCGCCGAGATATAGTAGGAGTCCAGACTAAGAAAAAAATGACCGCTGGGACTGGAGAATTATCCTATATGCTTCACCAAATCAACCCATTGTTGCAGAGACAACTGTTGAGCTCTGACATTATCCTTAATCCCCAGTTTTTCAAATGCCTTATCAACCTTTTCTAGACCAAACTTCGCTAAATTTCGTCTTAACTGTTTACGCTTTGCAGAAAAACCCGTCCTTGCAACAAGAAAAAACTTTGCTGGGTCAACCTTGAACTGAGGCTTAATATTCGCTAAATGAATCACTGAACTCTCAATCGTGGGCTCAGGAAAAAAACTTCGGGGACTGACTCTAAACAAAATTTTTGGCTCAGAATAAAAGTTCACAGCCAAACTTAATAAATTAATATCGCCCTCTTTAACTAACATACGTTCAGCCACCTCCCTCTGAACCATCAATACCATATCCCGTGGCTGATGCTTGAACTCGAAAAAGCGACGAATAAATCGACTAGTAATACTGTATGGCAAATTAGCAATCACTCTAAACTTCTTTGAGCCCAACTCTTTTAATAGCTCCGGCTCCCCTATCTTCAAAATATCGTGACATATAACTTTTGTATTTTTGAACTTTTGCTCTGATAAATACCGGTAAATTCTATTATCTTTTTCTACTGCCAAAACATTTCCGGCAACTTCGTCCAGTCGAAAAGTCAGAGAACCAAAACCTGGCCCAACCTCTACAACGTTATCCTTTTTCTGAACATCTGCCGATTTAATTATTTTATCCAAAATATTATTATCAATCAAAAAATTCTGCCCCTTAAACTTCGAGGGCTGAACCTGCTCTTCTCTTAAAATCTGTTTTAGTTCTGTTAAATTCATAGTTAAGTGAGTAGTGAGTGGTGAGTTTTAACGATGTAACAATGTGACTCTTATCACACCTAAGCCGTATTTTATGCTTCTAAGTAAATTAATATTAGATGAATCTTTTTCATACTTGGTTGGACAAGCAATCTCACCAATTGAAAATTTACTTCGAATAGCTGATACCAACATCTGATTATCGAAAATAAAATCATCTGAAAATTTATTATAGTCAATTCGCTCTAAAACCTGGCGCTGATAAGCTCGATAACCTGTATGATATTCTGATAAATTTTGTTTTAGAATTTTATTTTGTAGCCAAGTTAAAAAACGATTTGAAACGTACTTGTACTTTGGCATACCCTGCTTTACAGGAGACTCCGTCAAAAATCTTGAACCTAGAACTAAATCAAACGATTTAACCTTTTCTACCATTGCGGGAATCAACTTGGGATCGTACTGGAAATCTGGATGCAACATAACCACAATATCGGCTCCACGTTTCAATGCTTCATTATAGCAGGTTTTCTGATTTGCGCCATAGCCAAGGTTACTGGAATGCTGAATTACTGTTAATCCTAATTCTGAGGCTAATTTTACAGTACTATCCTGACTTTTATCATCAACCAAAAGTATTTCATCCACTTCAGCTAAGGGAATTTCGTTATAGGTTTTGATTAAAGTTTGCTCCGCGTTGTACGCTGGCAAGACGACTATGACTTTCATGGTTAAATAAGTTAACAAATATTAGACTAATATTACACAGATATTGCTCCAATATTATAACAACAATTATTCAAATTACCCGTCTCGCCCGTTCGCAAGGCTTACGTGCGGACGAGGCGGACTATTTACTAATTACTTCAAATCCCTTTTTACAATAATTTTTCAACTGAGTGAAAGATTTTATTTGTTTCAAGGTTTGCCAAATATAACTTGGTCGTAAATACATTTGCTTTATGGCTTTTTGTCGAAACCGTTTAAGCTGGTCAATTGTTAAATTTGGATTTGGTAAATAAAAATTAAACACGTCCGCATTATATAATTCCTGATCACTGATCAACCCCTCTCGAATAACCATATCATACAACTTAGTTCCTGGGAAAGGATAAGCTAAATGAAATTCCGCAAAATCAGGTTTTAAATTTTGGTTCAACTTCAGAGTTTGCTCTAAACTGATTAAATTCTCACCTGGTAAATTCAGTATATAAAATAAATAAGTTTTCAGCCCAGCTTCTTTACAATCCTGTATTGCCTTTTCAATTTGCTCAGAATCAATATTCTTGGCAACCTGATCTAATATTTGTTGCTGACCACTTTCAATACCAAAACCAATCATCCAACAACCAGCTTGTCGCATAATCTGGGCCAACTCGAGATCAATGGTGTCCACTCTACTATTACAAACCCACTGAATTGGTAATTTTAATTTAATAATTTTTTCACAAAGATCAATTACCCATTCCCGATCCCAAGTAAAGGTATCTGCCCGGAAATAAAAGTTGCTTATTTTAAACTGCGCCAGGCACTGCTCAATCTCCTGAATTACGCTACCAGACGTTCGGTTCGCTACGTGGCTGCCGGAAAGAAAGCTCACTAAACAAAAGGAACAACGGTTCCGGCAGCCACGGCTCGTCAGAATCGAAGTTTGCAGCTCGCCAGTGTCAGGCCGAGTATACAAGGCATTATCTATCAACTGGCGGGCAGGCATTCCCAGCTCATCCAAATCTAAATTTAATTCAGCCGAAGGATTAACAACAACCTGACCTTCATTTCGAAAAACAACTCCCTGGATTTGTTGTAAAGATAGATTTTGAGCCAACTGCCCTGCCACCTTTTCATATTCATTAATAATTGCCACATCCACAAATGGAAATTGAGTTAAAACCTCTTCTGCCTTTGCTGTAATATGCGCACCTTTTACAATAATTTTCAAATCTGGTTTCAACTGTCGAGCTTGCATACAAATTGCCATATCACTCAATAAAGTTGGCGTAGTCACACTAACAATTAAATAATCTGGCTGGAATTCTTTTAAATCTTTTTTAAATCTGGCCAGCCCATCAACATACGCCTGATAGTCCCCTATTTTTGTTTGCCAATCATACCTCAAAAAGGCGGTGGCCATATAGGCCAAGTCCAAAGGCATACGTAAACTGGAAGTCAATCCACGAACAGGGACCTGACAACGATCATCTCGGATGTAAACACCCGTTGGTGGATTGATTAGTAAAACTTTTGACATTAAAAATTTAAGATTAATAAAAAGGTAACGACGAACAAGGAGAGGAGGAACCAGGCCGGCCGCCAGGCCTCTCAATGGGGAGGGTGGGTGGGATGACTGGTTTTAGTGAGTGGAAACTAATGCGTCAATTTTTAGAAACATGTAATTTGAACTTGTCCCACTATAATGAGATAGGGTGAAAGTTGTCATTTACTGTTTACCACAATAAACAAATGTTCCAACGGATAACCAATAAACGGCTTTTTCACAGCTTCAACTTTATAATTACAGTTAAGTTTAGTTAAGAGTTCATTCCACTGTTTTTTATTTTTAAAATTAAGAGGTACTGGCATTTGCGGACGATGGAACCAGTTAATCCCCTTGTCAATCAAACGCGCCCAAAAATTTCCCTGCATTTCAAAAATCAAAACTGTTTCTGCCACTCGTAAAGATTCTGCAATTAATTTTTCAATACATTCAGTATGATGCAGAACATCATTAAACATAGCGACTTTAAACTGTTTGTCCGGAAATGGCAATTTTTCAAGATCAGTCATTTTTTTGAATTCAATTTTCTTTTTTAAATACTGATCAATATCCGTACCAACTAATTTTATTTCAAACTTATTAAGAAAATAGTCAGACACTTCCCCATTCCCACAACCAATATCTAAAACATCCACACCTGAAGCTAGGTATGGTTTATACAATTTGGCTATCATTTTTGCTCTATATTTAGTCAATAACATTTTTCTCGAACAGAATTAATTCTACTTTCTGAACCGCTTCACTATTATCAGGAAAGTAATAGTATTTTACAGGATTTAAATTTTCTTTCAAATAATTCACTAAGTAACCAGACGGATCTTGGACCCCCGAGCTCTGTGGTAAATAATTAAAAAACCAAACCCGTTGATTATTTTCAATTAAACCTTGAACTAATCCCACATTTTCTTCAGTCATCACATTGTAATCCCAGTAACGCCAACGTTGATCAGCCGTGGCCAAATTATTTTCATACGGCATAAACAGTTCAACTTCTGAATCGCCATGATAATAATGTGGTAATGATAAATCATTAAAGTGATCCGTTAGAATCAAATCACCAGGTTGTTCATTTTGTTCAATAAACTCATAAGCACTGGGTGCATAAAATAAAAACTGGTCCTGAATTGAAGTTGCCCGATTAGCATTAACAGTTATTGAAAAGAGAATCATGATTAATATGAACGCTCCTATTTTGAGCAACAAGTTTTTAATTTGAAACAATGCACTGGCGATAAATATTACTACCGGAATAGTAAAAATTATAAAATACTTGGGCACATAAACCCATTTTAGAATTGCTAAACCAACATAACCTCCCAAAATTAGAAAAAACAGAAAACGCATTTTCCTCTCTGACCAGAAATAAGCAGTTATTGACACCAAAAGCAGAAATACGAAACCGCCCAGCAATAAAGAATAATCGGCCAAATATATTTTACCAAAAACTAAACTTTTTAAATACAATAAAAACTCCTGATAACCGCCATGAGAAAAAGTACGCTGAAAAAATGGAGTTAACCTAGAATCTCCGGCCCATAAATCCTGCCAACGACTAAAATATAAAAATTGCGGAACATAAAGTAGGAATATTGGGCTATGTACACTAAGAATCTTCTGCCATTTATGATGGTTAAAAAACAACAACAAAACAAACCAAATTGCCAAGTAAACAATGGCCGTATAATGAGAATATAAACTTAATAAAGTAAAAACAATGTACAAAATCCAATCGCGATTTCGATTATGCTGCCAGCCCTTCCAGCCAAACAACATGGACAAACTAACCAGAAATACCAGCAAAGAATAAGTCCTTAATTCTGTGGCGTAACTAATGTTTAAAGCTGACAAACTAAAAAATAGGCTCGCTAAAAGACCTATCTTTTTATTAAAAATTTCCTTAGCCAGATAAAAGACGCTAACTATACTGGCTAGACTAAAAATGAATGGCAATAAAACTAAGGTTGTGAGGCTACTCCCAAATATATTTTGCCATAACCAAAGTAGCAAATAAAACAATGGCGGACTGGAGTCAAATTTTAAAATATTAAATAAACTTTCAAAGTCCAAACTAGCATAATGAATTGACAATGCTTCATCAAACCAAATTACCTTTGAACTGTCAATTTGCCCAGGTATAACTGTTCTAAACTCTGGCAATCGCACTAGCAACCCAATCAAAACAATTACCACCAGGATGGCTATATACCTCCAGTTTTTTGTGATTGACTTGCACATACCCTTAAATAACGTTAATGAGCAAAGCGGCAATAGCGGCCATTAAAAAAGCTGCTACAAAAGAACCTCCGGTTATGAAAAATACTCCTGCTACTAGACCAATCATTACGACCTTACCAAAATTTAAGGAAATTTCTCTAACCACTGTATATTCATCTACATAATGTCCACTATCGGCGGCCTTTTCGTACATCAGAGCATCAAACGGTGTACGCATAACAATACTGGCAAAACTGTGATAAGTACTAGCAATAAAAATTTGAAAACCTGTGCCCACAAACATTTTAAATAACCAACCAAAAGAATTTAGAATTGTCCCCCAACGCAAAACTCTGTGTTTATCATAACGGTCTGAAAATTCGCCCATGATTAACCTCAAAAGCAAACTAAATAAAACAATTAAAGACGAAACTAAACCGACTGTCTCATAATTTTTATCCAACAATAACCAAATGAAAATAGGCCAAATTACAATACCAACCATAGACTGCATACCATCCGCACCATAGGACAATAATAAACGTCTATTCTTTTTACTAAAAACTTCTTTGTAGGACTGAAAATAACCAAATGAAAAATTTTCCCGAATATCTGGTAATAAAAATAATGGGATAACTGACATGATATATATAATTATCACAAACAGAAACAAGGCATCAAACCCGTATGCATTAATAACATACCCCGCGATAAATGGTGTAAAAATACTAACCAAAGAAGCAATGGACACTAAAAACGAAATCTGCTTACCACGAGTTCGTCGATCTGTGAATTTGGCAAAATCAGTATGATACGGCACCCAGTAAAGCAACCTATCTAAAGTTGCTGCGAAAATTACAAAAATTAATATGTACAAAAGTGAATGTAAGTCATACAACCGGAGGAAATAAAACTGGGCAGTCCCAAATATTACTGAAATAATTAAGGCCTTTTTCATACCAATCTTAGACATTATCATAGCGCCAATCGGAATAATCAAAACCCAAATACTCCAGCTGATAAGATAATACAAAAGCAGTTTATATAAAGAAAAATCAAACGCTATATAGAAAAAAATTGGAAGAAACAAACCTAACAATCCCCCGGCGAACTGCTGTATAATTCTATTGGAATACAAAGCTGTCAAAGAACCTGACAACTTCGTGTGCTTGAAGCTGTCAATCAATCCTTCAACTGATTGATTGTGAGGGAAAATTTTATCGTGTCTATGCATAAAATTAGTAAATAGTAAAAAGTAACTGGTAAACAAAAATTGTTATAGAGTATACGGTCACATTATACGCTTTGTGACTTGAACCATTTAACAGTCTTTTCAATACCTTCAGCTAATTCAACCTCCGGTTTCCAACCCAAAGCTTGGACTATCTTTGATGAACTGAGACAACTAACGTTTTGACCATGAAAAACATCTTGATGCTTGGCCTCAATTGAAGAAGCTAAGCTCTTTCGAATATGACCAAAAACTTCATTTACAGTTGATTGCCTGCCTGTGCCAATATTATAAGTATCACTCTCTGGGCTAGTGAAAGATAGCATGTTTGCATTAATCACGTCACTAACAAAAACATAATCTCGGGTTTGATGACCATCACCATGAATAATTGGCTGTAGTCGAGCTAGTAATTTCTGAGCAAAAATTGAAATTACTCCAGCTTCGCCCTTGGGGTTTTGCCTTGGTCCATACACATTTGCATACCGCATAATACCGTGCTCAAGTCCATACTGTCGACTGTAAAATCGGATATATTTTTCCACTGCCAGCTTAGCAATTCCATACGGTGATTCTGGTTCACAAGGATAGTTTTCTGGTGTTGGCACCATCTCAGCTTCGCCATACAAAGCTCCACCAGTTGAAGAAAACATTACTTTTTTGACACCAAACTCAACACATAAATCCAATAACCCTAAACTACCAATAATATTTACGTCTGCATCAAAAACTGGATCCTCCACTGAACGATTAACATTCATTTGCGCGGCAAAATGAAAAACAAACTGCGGTTTTTCTTGTTCAAAAACAGCTCTCAATTTATTTTCTTCCCGAATATCCAGTTGATGAAATTTTGCCTCAGCATTAACATTGCTTTTACTCCCGCTGGATAAATCATCAACCACCACTACCTTATAACCCGCCATTACTAAAGCATCGACCTGGTGTGAGCCGATAAAACCAGCGCCACCAGTGACTAGAACTTTTGGTTTAAACATATGATTTTATTTTATGTATAAAAAATTAAGGGCAAGGGAGGGATTAAGGTTCAAGAAAGAAAGATTCAAGCGAACTGTAGAATTATTCATTTTTGGCTTTCTCTACTATTCCAACAATAGTACTTAGAATTTTAGTTAATTCCAATGCTTCTTGAGAAAGTCTTTTTCTTTCTTTTTCAATAGATTGATCATCTTCACAATCTAAAAGTTCTAACCAATGTTTACTCTCCTTTGCTTCTTTTCGACTAATTTTTAACCTATGTAATTCATCTTTTTACTAATTGCATCCCAAGCCTCGATATAATTTGCTCCTACTGACCCGGAAGATCTAATTAATTGTTTGCTATCTTCAAAATTTGCTGAAATTTTTGGCAACCGCTTTACCAAAGCACGACAATCTTTTGCAAACTTGAACATTCTCTTATATAACGCTTCTTTCTTAGAATAATTGTAATCATTATGATTCTCATTCATATTTATAATCTTAATCTCCCTATTCCTGAACCTTGCCCACTAAACCTTCCCTTGCCCCTGGCCCTTGAATCCTAAATCCTAATCTTTTAATTGAAGATATTTCATGATATTTTCTTGTTCTTTCTCGTCAGCTAAGCGTGGTTGAGCGAAATCTTCAATTACAACTGGAAAGTATTCCACTTCTTGCACGCCATCCATATTTATTCTTAATTTAACCGCTAAACCCTGTCGTGTTTCCTCCGACCACATCTGATCAAATACAAAATTTCCTAAACTGTAGAATATATATTTATCTTTATAAATTTCAAGCTCTTGAACAACATGTGGATGATGACCGATTACTAAATCTGCGCCTTGGTCAATTGCCAAATGAGCGAATTTTTGCTGATGAACATTACTTTCATGTTCATATTCTACTCCATCGTGCATAGATACAACCAGGAAATCAACCTTTTCTTTCGCATTTTGAACATCTTTAACTAAACGACTTTCCTGCATCAAGGCAATTCCAGGTCCGTTATCTGCCTCGTAATAATCTGGGCCATAAGCATACCCGAGAAAACCAACTTTATATTTATTTACTTCTTTGATGACTAATTGATTATCCAGCTCAGTTAAATTTTCTGCCGCCCCAAAATAATCAATAGAATATTTCTTTAAATGATCAAAGGTTGACTGTAATCCTGCTTCATCCTTATTTAAACTATGATTGTTCGCTAAAGTCATTACATCAAAACCGGCCCAATCTAGACTTTCAGCTGTTTCAGGGTCAGCTCGAAAAACAAAAGATCCCGTCAGAACCGGCGAGCCAGCAATTATTGGACTTTCCAAATTACCAAAAGTTATATCAGCAGAACTAAGTAATGATTGCACTTTCAAAAACGGATAATGGTAATCATCGTATTTAACCATTTTCTGGCCGACCATCCGAGACAGCATTACGTCACCAACTGCCAGCAAAGAAAAACCTTGCTCCATCAACTCCTGCGCCTTGGTTTGTAAATTCACTTTTGCAACTTTCTCTTGTTCCGCTTGCCATTCATCCAAACTGATTAAACCCTGGGGATCAAAACTTACCACTGTCTCTACTTCGTCAGTTTGCGATTCCCAATAAATAAAACCACCAGCGCCAATTACGCCAAGAGCTATTACAATTATGATTAGTTTTTTCATACTTTTTTGACCTGCGCCAGCCTCGACTAGACTTGAAATCCATCACTATGTAGTTTTGGTCGGGTCTGGGCAGGCCTCCTGTCGCAAATAAGTTTCTATAAACTCTAATATATTACCATTTAAAACTGCTTCTGTGTCAGTAACTTCAAAATTCGTACGATGATCCTTTACCATTTTGTAAGGATGTAAAACATAAGACCGAACTTGATTTCCCCAAGCCGCTTCCGTATATTCACCTCTAAGTCTTTGCTTTTCTTCTTCTTTTTCTGCTTCATAATATTGTTGCAATTTTGAAGTTAAAATTTTCATTGCCGTTTCCTTATTTTGTTGCTGGGAACGTTCGTTTTGACAAGTTGCTACTAATTTTGTCGGTAAATGCGTGATTCGCACAGCTGAATCTGTAGTATTAACACCCTGCCCACCATGACCACTAGCTCGGTAGGTATCAATTTTCAAATCTTCTGACTTCACTTCAATTTCCACTTGATCAGACACATGTGGCAACGCTTCCACCAAAGCAAAAGAGGTATGACGCATTTTTTCAGCATCAAAAGGTGAAATTCTAACTAAACGATGTACCCCCTTTTCTGCCTTGAGATAACCATAACTATTCCTACCTTTAACTTCAAACAAGACACTTTTGACTCCGGCTTCACTCCCCGGTGACAAACTAATAATTTGAGTTTTCCAGTTTTGAATTTCGCAAAAACGTAAATACATTCTCAAGAGCATTTCTGCCCAATCCTGAGCATCGGTTCCACCGGCACCGGCGTGAATTGCCATAATTGAGCTAGAGTGATCATATTTATTTTTAAAAAGAAGAGCAAACTCTAGTTGCTCAAACTTTTTTTTGAATATTCCTAATTGTTTGGTTGCCTCCTCTCTTAAATCAACGGTCTGATCATCTTTGTCTAACTGAGTGATTTCCAATAAATCATAAATATCTTTTTTTATTTTTTCCCAATCGGTCACCTCCTCTTCCAGGTCACTGGCTCTTTGACTGATTTGCTTTGCATTGTCCTGATCATTCCAAAATCCAGGTTCACTCATTTTGTGCTGTAACTCAATCACTTGTTGCTTTTTGCTATCAATTCCAACCACCTGCCAGGCTTTCATCAGCCGGTCTTTTAATTCAATTAGTTGTTTAATGATATCCTGCATTTGCAATAACCAATACACAATTTCCAATACCTAATAATTATTATGAATTGTACATTTTTATAATTACTCTTCACGTTTAACCAAAATAACTGTAATCACCTTTTCTTCACCGTCATGAACAATTTTTAGTTCAACCTGTTCATCTGGTTTATATTTCGCAATTTCATTTAATAAAGTATGTTCACCATCCAGTTTAACACCATTTACTTCAAGAATAATATCATTTTCAACTAAACCTGCTTTGTCTGCTGGTGAATCTGGGACTACTGCTAACTGAGTCTCGCTATCACCACGTACAACTAAAGCACCATTTTCATAATCTAGATTATTCAGACCAGCAATTTCTGCGTTTAATTGGACATAACGAACCCCAAGCCATGGACGAATGATTTCTCCAAACTCCTTAACACTTTCTATAACATTTTTGGCTTGATTAACTGGGATAGCAAAGCCAATAGAACGGCCCTGCCAGTTAACTGCTGTATTTATACCAATAACCTGCCCATCCAAATTAAGTAACGGGCCACCTGAATTACCAGGATTTATTGCCGCGTCCGTTTGAATAGCACCATCCAAAACTTCTGATTTGCCATAATTATCACCTGCTACAATTTGACGATCAATACCACTAATAACTCCACGGGTTACAGTATTTTGATATTCTGAGAGAGCATTACCAATCGCGATTACCGTTTGTCCAATTTCTAAATCGTCAGAATCCCCTAAATCAACCACTGGTAAATCCGTAGCTTCGATTTTCAAAATCGCAATATCATTTACCGGATCCCGTCCCAAAACTGTAGCTTCATGCTTAGTTCCATCATTAAAAATCACAGAATACTCTGCTTCGAGATCACTAACTACATGCTTATTAGTCAAAATTAGTCCTTCGGAATCAATAACAAATCCAGTTCCTCCACCAACTTCTCTTTTTTGAGTTTCTTCCTCTTGCGGTAATGTCCCACTAAAATTCCAATAATCAAAAACATTAGGACCGGTTAAATTATAATAATTACTCAACTCTTTAGTAATTACAATACTAACAACAGATGGTGAAACGTCCTTCACCACATCAATTGTAGATGACTCTTCCGTAACTTTATAAACCTTGGTATTTGCGTTTTTCACAATGGGGTTATTGCCTAAAAATTCCTGCCCCCAATGATAACTTTCTAAATAAGGTTTAAGAAAAAAAGAACCAAAGGCGCCAGCTATAGCGCCAACAACTAAGGCAACTATAATTGTTAAAGCGAATTGCCCTTGATTTTTTCTCTGCATATTTTTTATTCACGAAATCACAAAACCACGAAATCACGAAAACATCACACTGCTTTCTTCTTTCTTATGTTTTTTTATGCTTTCTGTGTTTTTGTGTTTTCCGTGTTTGTTATTCACAAAAAAATAAGTAATATACTATAAACAAAAACCATTGCCTACACAATATTACTTATTTCATTTTAAGAACTCTTCAATTTCTGCTTTATTAAGGCCTGATGTTCCTTGAATTTGATTAATCATTTCAAATATATTATTAGTATCAGGAGCACTTGTCTTATTTAAATTACCCATCACTCCCTGATAAGTATTTAATGCTTCTTTAAAAAATGGTAAAGCAAACATAACTGCTATAACTAAAGGAACGACAATAACAACAATTTTTATTACACTAAAAATTTGTTGAAAAATAATATACTTCCGGATTTTTTTAACCATTGTATGAATCTCTTTGGTATATTCTAGATTTTTGTTTATTTGTCTTTGTAAATCCTCCATATGTGGGATCACGAAACCACGAAATCACGAAACCATCAAATCAATTAACGTTTATTTGTGTTTTCTTGTGCTTTCTGTGTTTTCTTGTGTTTTCCGTGTTTTTTATCTAACTCTACAAACTCTAAACCATTCTTTTAAGGGTTGAACTATTTCATTAAGTTGCTTTTTGGTATATGGTCGTTCAATTACAAAATCATCACTCACTAGCTTATCACTTACTTGAAATTGTTGTAGGTAATATCTATCCGCTCCTTTAATTTGCCTCGCCATGGACTCTATATCCTCAGGTGAATGCAAGGCTGGCAAAATAGTTGATCTAAACTCATAATCAACTTTTCCCTTCTTTAATATTATAACACTTTTTTTAATTGCTGATAAGTCCAGTTTACGACAAGTCACCTTGGCGTATTTTCGCCAAGGAGCTTTAATGTCCATTGCCACATAATCAACTAACTTCTTATCAATTAACTTTTGCAACAACTCTGGATTAGTTCCATTGGTATCCAACTTAACTAAATAACCCAAATTTTTTAATTTCTTTAAAAAACTAATCAGCCCACTTTGAATTGTTGGCTCTCCCCCAGTAATACATACTGCATCCAAAAGTTTTCTACGTTTCTTTAAGAAATTAAGAATCTCATCTGTAGCAATTACTTTAGCTATCCCTTTTACAATATCTGGATTATGACAAAAAGAGCAGCGAAAATTGCATCCTATAGTAAAGACTGTCGCTGCTACTTTATCTGGGTAATCCAATAAAGTTGTTTTTTGTAATCCTCCGATAAGCATACAGTAAATTAAAAGTCCACAGGTAAAAGGTAAAAGTATTTACTAAGAAACTTATGACTAAAGACTATACTGTAAACTTTTACCTTTGGACTTTTACTTAACATTATACTTTATGTAAAACTTTATTAAATGTTTTTCTATCAGAGAATTCCGCTTTTTTACCATCGTTCCAACGTTGAACTGGACTTAGGTAACCAACGACTCGTGAATAAACCTCACATTTTTGTCTTTGCATCTTGATTGACATAATTTACGGATTACGGATTGATGCAGAATATACGGACTATTATAAAAACTATAATCACTTCAGTATATCAGCTTGCCGTGAACTTAACAAAGTCATAGTTCATGGTACAATCAATTATCAATTTACTTTTATTTTTTATTTTTTATTTATATTTTCTAATTTAATTGCATCATCAATATAACCCATTTCCTCATCACAATGGGGACAATATTCATGCTCACCCTCAATATAACCATGTTGCGGACAAACACTAAAAGTAGGTGTTATTGTGAAATATGGCAACTTGAAATTTTCTGCTATTTTCTTGACCAAAGCCTTAGTACTTTCCGCAGACGGCAACCTTTCACCAATAAAACCATGCAAAACTGTACCACCAGTGTATCTAGTTTGTAGATCATCCTGCAATTTCAAAGCTTCGAAAATATCATCAGTATAACCAACCGGCAATTGAGTGGAATTAGTATAATATGGCTCTGCTCCTTGACTTCCAACTGCTTCTTCATTGGCAACAACAATTTCTGGGAATTTGACCTTGTCTAATCGAGCAAATCGATAAGCTGTACCTTCTGCTGGGGTAGCCTCCAAGTTAAACAATTCGTTAGAGTCATTTTGATAATCCATCATTCTTTCTCGCATGAAATCTAAAACTTGGCGAGCAAATTTATGACCTTCAGGATGAGTAATGTCAACTTTCAAAAGATTTAAACAAGACTCATTAACACCATTCAAACCAATGGTATTAAAATGATTTTTCCAATATTGACCAAATCGTTCCTTGATAACTGCTAAATAAAATCTTGAATAAGGGTAAAGGCCACCTTCTGTGAATCTCTCCAAGGCTGCCCGTTTAACTTTTAGACTTTTCTTTGCTAAATCCATTAGGTAAGCCAGTCTTTCAAAATATTGTTCTTTGTTTTCGGAAGTATAACCCAGTCTAGCCATATTTATTGTGACCACCCCAATTGATCCAGTCAAAGGATTAGCTCCAAACAAGCCACCACCACGCTTACGTAGCTCCCTATTGTCTAAACGTAGGCGACAACACATACTACGAGCATCATCTGGGCTCATGTCACTATTAATAAAATTGGAGAAATATGGAATACCGTACTTAGAAGTCATCTCCATAATTTTTTCAATAATTGGAGCATCCCAATCCCAATCTGCAGTCACATTATAAGTTGGAATTGGCCAACTAAGCACTCTCCCTTTTCTGTCTCCCTCGGTCATAATTTCAATAAATGCTTGATTAAACATGTCCATTTCTTTTTGGAATTCACCATAGGTTTCCTTTTGTGGTTCACCACCAATAATAACTGACTCACCAGCTAAACTTGAAGGTGGAAATAGATCAAGGGTGACATTAGTAAATGGGGTTTGAAAACCAACTCGAGTTGGCACATTGATATTATATAAAAATGTCTGAACCTGTTGCTTGACCTGTTTGTAATCCAATCCATCATGACGAATAAATGGTGCCACAAGAGTATCTAAACTAGAAACTGCCTGTGCGCCAGCCGCTTCACCCTGCAAAGTATAGAAAAAATTAACTAACTGACTAAGAGCAGTACCAAAATGCTTTGGTGGCTTACTTTCAACTTTACCCCGAACACCTCCAAAACCTTTGAGTAATAGATCTTTAAAATCCCAACCACAACAATACGGTGCTAAAAGTTGTAAATCATGAATATGAAAATCACCGTCAACGTGCGCATTTTTAATTTCAGGAGAATAAACCTTATTTAACCAATAATTCGTACTAATGGTTGAAGCCACATAGTTATTCAATCCTTGCAAAGAATAATCCATGTTGCTATTTTCCTTGACTTTCCAATCCAACTGGCCTAAATAACTTTCCATTAATTCGTCTGAATTGATCATTGATTGAAAGTCTCTCAACTTTGAATGTTGGTCTCGATAGATGATATAAGACCTAGCAACCTTGAGCAATTTACTCTCAATTATCACCTCTTCTACTAAATCCTGAATTTCCTCAACTGCTGGTATAGATCTTTCATGAAATTTTTTATTAAGTAACTCCAATACCAAATCACTCAACTCTTCTGCTTTTTCCTTGTCCGGTTCTCCGACCGCGCGCATTGCATTAAAAATCGCCAAGGAAATTCTTTCCTGGTCAAAATCCACTATCCTATCATCACGTTTTCTTACCTGAATAATTTTATTAGCTGTGTAAACCATACTTTAGTAAAATTCTAAATACTAATTTCTAAATTCTAAATAAATTCATAATTACCAATACTCAACTTTCCAAAATAAACAAAATCAACAGGCACTTCTTGTGCCCTACCTAAACAAAAAAAACCGCTTTCATTTGGTCTCTAATTTTCATGAGCTATTAAGAGTGCAGGATGCAAGCCAAAATTGATTTAGCGGTATCAATTTTGTTTTTATTCAAAGCACGAGGAACGAAACGATGCTAAAAGCATCATGAGAGACGAGTAATGCAGAATAAGGGCAAAATTGAACCGCCCGGAGGGAAGCCAAAAAATGACTGATTTTTTTGTCGATCCTCCTTGAAGTAACTTACAGTTACTCCTATGTCGTCGCTTCGCAAAATCACCTCCTTTTTCAGCTTCTAAATCTGATTTTGGTTTGCATCCTTCACTCTATCCATTATATACCAAATACAACATCGCTTCAAAGTTTAAAGAAAATTTAAACTTTGATGTAAAATTTGGTTTTATTTAAGTGTCGCATAATTTTTAAATCTGACATTTAAAAACTGTGGATAAGTATTAGTAAAACATGTACCTTTCCTCCAGCGTTCCACCTGCCTGTTGGAATATGTGAACCCCCTTGTCATCCTGAGTTTACCGAAGGACGACAAAGACAGCTCTTCTGATTGATTTCATACAATGTCATACTTCGGTAAACTCAGCATGACATTGATCAAAACCCAAATCGTCGGCAAACCAAAAAGCAAATCAATGAATGACCCGCTTTTCTGCTATGACCTCAAATTATTAATTTAAACCCCAATTCTTGCTCTGCATTCTCCAATTCATCGATTAAACGATCATATTCAGAATCTTGTTTATTGGGATCTTTCGACTTTCTTAAGTCTTCAATCATACGAGAAGAATTGCCAAATTTAATCTGCGGGTATTCTTCTGGCTTACTTTGAGCATAATTAAACAAAGCCATTCTAGCATCAATAATCGCCCTAGCTTTTTCCAGATGTTCATCTGTTACCCTTGACATTGGCAACTTTTCGCCACTTTTTTCATTAATTAAAAATGAAGAATCTTCATCTTCATCACATTCGGTAGGTACTTCTAAATTTGGTTGTCCTTTCTTCATATAATTTTTCATTAAATCTCCTATATTATATGTTATTTAACAAGAATGTCAAAAGAAGCTCCGCATAACGGAGCCTTTTAAGATATCTTATCCTTTAAGTTTTTCAGCGGCCTCGCTTATTTCGCCGCCAGCAGCAAGTTTTTTCTTTGTCTTTGGGTCTTCTAGCCCTGGGATAGGTAAATCAAATTTTCCCATATATTTTAGTTTCATTTGTTAACTTAAAATGTTTTATATTTTAAGACGAATGATTTTTGTGAGACTTCCCATCTCCAAGCACTAGCCTGTGCATTTCTAAATACAAATGATAATCCTCGGGAAATCGACTTGCTATATCATTAAGTATAGCTAATTGTCGTTTCTTGATTGAAACATACCTTTTAAGTTGCTCAGCTCCCTCAGAACTTTGCAGGGCTACCTTTTCCAACTCACCCTCAGCTGCAAGACGACCTAGAATCTCCTTCTGTTCTTTTTGGAGGTCTTCTATGTCTTTTCGGAAATTATCAATTATAACTTCGCGATCAATTGTTATGGGGGGAATGTTTTTCATATAAAACAGAAACAAGAAATACGAAATAAAGCCCGCCTTGCCCGACCAAATTATTACTTCTGGATGAATTATTGGACAGTCGAGGCAGGAAACTAAGGGTTACTTAAGAATCTTAACTACCATCACCTAAATATTATAAACTACATTTTTTCTTTCCACAACTACATTCCATCCTCGCTTTTGAGCTTCTTGATATAAGGGAAGAGTTGGATTGAAACAAATTGGGTGACCAACGATTTCTAAAAAGTTAATATCACCTTCACTGTCACCTATGCCCCAAATATTTTCTTTTGGAATGTCCGCAAATTCAGGTCTCTGCATAATTTTTTGGGCAATGCTAGCTTTATCATGCGGAACACTTCTCATTGAAGTATAGCGACCATCTACCTGTTCGATCTCCGCTGCGTGAGATTCATTCATCCCCCAAGCTTCGGCAAACGGCTTTACTGCTTCCTCGGGAGAGCAACTGATCGCTGTAATATACCAACCTTGTTCTTTTTTTTCCTTAATTAATTCTCTAGTATAACGATAAACTTGATCTTTGTATTCAGCAACCATTTCCCTACCCAAAAGCTCAAAATCTTCTACCTTAACTCCAGAAATGCGCGCTTCAAATATTTCTATTACTTTATATAGATATTCATCGTAACTACCCTTGCGTTCTCGCCATTTTTTTTCTTCAACATTAAAATGTTTTCTAATCATTTCATTAAAAATACCAGTCTCGATCAATTTATCAACCATATACAAAAACAAAGACCAACGGAAAAAAGTACCGTCTAGATCAAGAAATAATAATCCTTTATATTCTTTCATATAAGTATAGTAAATAGTCCGCCTCGTCCGCACGTAAGCCTTGCGAACGGGCGAGACGGGTAATTAGTAATTTGTAAACAGTAAAAAATAGCTTGTAAAACGAAGAGCGACCTCAGTCGCCCTTCCATATCCTACTTTATAAACTTTTCAACTTTCAACTTTTTAACTGACTTACATCATTTTACGGCGAATAAAAGCCGGAATTTCTAAATCTTCATCATCACCTGTAGTCGTTGTTTGAGTAGTTCCAACCATAACGTCTTCTGGTTTAATCTTATCAGGATCTTCTGGTTCTGGTTCTAACGTTTTTTGTTCTAGTGTCTTTGCATCAAATCCTAAATCCTCATCATCATCTTGAGCTTTCTCCATAGACATTGCAGTTGGTTGTTCTGCTATTCTATTTGAAGCAAAATAAGATGGTGCGGATTTAGCTGCTACCGGTGACCTTAACATTGAATTTTTAGCCATCAATTCGTCAAATCCAGTGGCTACGACAGTAATCCTTATTTGATCTTTTAAATTTTCATCAACAACTGCACCGAAAATTATTCTTGCATCATTATCTACTGATTCAGTTATAGCTTTCGCAGCTTCACTGACTTCATACATAGTAATATCCGGGCCACCTGTAACGGTAAATAAAATTCCCTTCGCACCTTCAATAGATAATTCTAATAACGGACTGGAAATCGCTGCTTTGGCCGCTTCAACTGCCCGGTTGTCACCAGAAGACTCACCCATACCCATCAAAGCAGAACCACTGGATTCCATAATAGTCTTGACATCAGCAAAATCCACGTTAATTAAACCAGGCAAAGTAATTACTTCTGAAATACCTTGAACACCCTGTCTTAATACTTCATCTACCACACCAAAAGCTTCTAATAGTGGTGTTTTTTTATCAATAATTTGCCAAATCCTATCGTTAGGAATTGTAATCAATGTATCCACTTTACCACTAAGTTCATTTAGTCCATCTTCAGCTACGCGCTTCCTTGGTCCACCCTCAAAAGAAAATGGTTTAGTAACGACAGCAATAGTCAAAGCCCCCAATTCCTTAGCAATTTCTGCTAGCTTTGGGCCACAACCCGTACCTGTGCCACCACCTGCACCATAAGTGATAAATACCATGTCTGCGCCCTTTAGAACCTCTCTAAGTTCATTCTGAGACTCCTCTGCGGCCTTACGTCCAATGGATGGGTTCATCCCTGCGCCTAGACCACGAGTTGTGCTTTTGCCAATATGTATTTTGGTAGGAGCCATGCTGTTTTGCAAAGCCTGTAAATCTGTATTAACCACAATAAACTCAACTCCCTTAACGCGAGCCTGAATCATGCGATTAACTGCTGAGCTACCCCCTCCACCTACGCCAATAACTTTAATTTTTGCAAATGTTTGAATTTCTGGTTTTACTTCTGGCATATGTAAAAATAAATAATAAATAATAAATAATAAATTGAAACTTAGTACTCAGTACTTACCACTTACTTTTTTTATTGAAAAAAGGGAAAGAAAAGTGAGCAGAGCTATAAGACTAGAAGGTTCTAGGAAAATATAAATTCCCGCCCCCTCCTACTTTCATTTTCTAGCTCTTATCACTCTTCTATCCCTTGATTTTAAGGATATTTTACTTTACCACACCTACTTTAGGAAATCAAATTTTTAACCCATTTCTTCATCTTGTCAGCAGCCTCCTTAACAGACTTAAATTGGTTAGAAAGACCAAATCTAGCCATTCCCTTTTCGTTCATAACATTATAACCCCACATAACCAAGCCGAGGCCAGTTACAAATGATAAATCATTAACCTTATCAACTGCTGTATTGAATTTTTTACTAGCACCTAGTGAAACTGGCAACATTGTTTTTCTTTTTCCGACTTCAATTAGTCCTGGCAATTTCGAACCGCCACCAATTAATATTATACCAGCGGGCAATAGTCCGCTACGATTAATCTTTTGTAATTCCTGATCTACTTTTTCAAATACTTCCTCTACTCTAGCTTCAACTATTTCAGCAATATATTTTTTTGAGAACACTTGATCTTCACCGCCATGATCTCTTAGATTAATTTCATCTTCTTTTTCGAAGTTTTTAGGCAAAGCGGTACCAATTTCAATTTTTATTCTTTCGGCAACATCCAAAGATGTTTGCAATCCAATAGCCAAATCAGCCGTAATATGATCAGCACCAATTGGCAAAACTGAAACATGCAAAACATCACCTTCCTCAAACACTATAACCTTAGTAGTTGATGCGCCAATGTCTACTAATGCTACGCCTAATTCTTTTTGCCTTGGAGACAAAACAGCTTCAGCAGCAGCCAAGACGCTAAGTACCAAATCATTAATATCTAAACCAATCCGATAAATACATTTTGTTAAATTTTTTACCTGGGAGTTAAGAGCTCTAATAACTTGTGTTGTTACTTCTAGACGAATGCCTGACATCCCAATTGGATCCTTAACACCAGTTTGATTATCAATTGAAAAATTCTTAGGAACCACGTGAAGGATTTCATAATTAACTGGAGCTGCTACTGCTCGGGCCGCTTCAATTACACGCTCAACATCATTTTCTTGAATTTCACCACTGGTTCGAGCGATTGCTATCACACCATTACTTTCCTGTGAAGAAATATGAGTTCCCCCAATACCCACCCAGGCATTTTCAATCGGCAGACCAATCATTCGTTCAGCTTTTTCTAAACAAGCAGAAATACTAGAAACAACATCTTCAATACTAACAACAGCGCCTTTGTTCAACCCTTGGGCCGGCACTTCTACAACACCAATTACATTTAACTGTTCTGTTTCACCAGCTCGGGATGTTTGTCCTACCACAATACGAATATGTGAGGATCCAATATCCAAACCAGCAATAATATTTTCTGCCATAGATTACTAGAGGCATAGCCTCAAAATATGATCAAGCATAATCCAGGGCACTAACCCAATTAGATTACGCTTTTATACTATTAATATAATACATTAAATAACATTTTACAGCAAGTAAGTAAATTATCCCAATTTAGTGGATAATCTACTATTTTGTACACCAAAATGGTTCAACAAGATAATCTCTATTAAAAGTAAGGTACAAAAATTAACAAAGCAATTATAACGCTAGCAATAGAAGCAACCAACACAATTGCAGACATGATATCCTTTACCTCCTTAACATAACTATGCAATCGTGGTTTAAACAAGTCCAACAATCTCTCAAAAACAGTATTAAGCATTTCTAATATTAAAACTCCAGCAATCATCAAAACTATTAAACTCCATTGCCATAATTTAATTTGCATGTACCAACCTAGAAAAATAACCACAACAGTTGCAATCATGTGGATCTTAAAATTTTGCTCTTTCTTGATTAATGATAATAATCCTCGAAATGCAAACCTGAAACTCTTGTACAATCGTTTAAGATTTATCATAAAATTTATTTAAAATTTTTACTTCCAAGGCCTCCATTTTTTTTGCTACTTTTTCCTGGTGATGTTCATATCCTAACAAATGCAAAAAACCATGTAAGACTAATTTTAGAACCTCCTGCTCAAAAGTATTATCATAATCCCCTGCTTGTTTCTTGGCCTGCTCTGGGCAAACTAATATTTCTCCTAAAAACTTGGGGCCGGCTTTCGTCTGTTCTTCTACAAAAGACAAAACATCAGTAACTTGGTTTTTGTGGCGATAAGCTTTATTCCATTTTTTAATTACTACTGGATCAACAAAGGCCACTGAAACCGAAGCCTTACCCTGATGTTTGGCTTGCTTTTGGGCAAAGTTAAGGATTGAACTAATCTTTTTTCTTGGCAAACGAAAACTGGTTTGATTATTAAACTCAGTATTAATCATAAATTAAAAACTTACAGGTGGTGGTCCAGAACTTTCTGGTTCTTCTTCGACAACTACAGAATCTTCAACAACCGGATCTATTGGAGCCGCTGGTTCCTGAACAACTGGAACTACAGGTTGAGTAACAACTTCTACAAACTCAAAACTGCTGACGATCATAGCAAAGACATTTGGAAAGTTAGCTTTCTCTTTCAATCCAATATTATAATTTACTGCAAATACTTTATCCTTGGCTGGACTTTCGACATACACAGTAAAACCGTCTGGACTCTCTACCACATTAAGTTCGTTATAAGTTTTATAATGTTTTAACTGACTAATCTTGACTGATGAAGCAATGCTCAAGTACCAATTATCTACGCTCTGCGCCGGTTTCTTTTCATAAACTAAAATATTTACAAATTCATTCTGATTGGAACTGATCATTAAATCACTTGGATCATCCTGGTCCAATGGCTGAATTAACCAGGTAGTTGGATATAATATTTTATAACCATACATATTGTTTGTATAATAATCCACAAAATCCTTCTCCCAAAGTCGAACACTTGTCTCGTCAACTGGGCTATAAAAATTCATGATTTCTTCCTGATCTTTGTAAACATCACCATCAGTATCATTTAAACTTTCACTTGTTCCAAAAACAACTTCCTCGGCATCAGTTAGCTTATCTTTGTCTTTGTCCGGTCCAGCCAACAAGCCAAGACTGTATTGATTAATATCATCTGGATTAAACTTCAATTCATCTTCTTCTACCACGGGTTCTTCAACTGGCTCTATTACTGGCTCTGGCTCTTCTGGTTCTTCTACTGGAACAACTGGCTGTTCAGGCATCGGCTGAACTTTAGGTGCCTGCACTACTGGAGTAACACTTTCTGATCCTGTTTGATCATAGCTTTTGTAAAGCAAGAAAGCTGAACCAAGCACGACTACAACTATAACTAAAATTATAATTAAATTTAAATTCTTTTTACTCCCTGGCGCCTTGGGCTTAGACAGCTTCGGTGGTTTGGCAACAACTCCTGAAGCTACTGGTTTACCCTTAACAATTGGCTTCCCAGCATTTGTAGAAGCTATTGTTTTATCGCCCAAATAATACTCCATAGGCATAGTATGAATATCCGCTTTTTCTTTGGCAGTACCTTTGTCTTTTTCAGGCTTAGGTCCTGATGGAGAATTTGAAGGTGCCGGCGGCGCGGCTGGCGCTGGTGGTTGAGGTTTTTTATTATCAGTGTCGTCAAACATAAAAAGTTATTTTAAATTATAAATTATAAATTTAATATTATTAAAAAATGCTATTGCTTATTACTATTTACCAATTACTAGTTACTGTTTACTACTCTTCAACTCGGTCAAAGCTTTCTGAAAATTCAACAACTTACCCGGGCCTTTCGGATTATAACCTCCCAAAACTTCCTCACCATCGAGAAAACCATCCCCATCAGTATCTGCAGTCAAAGGATCTGTTTTGTAAACATTAACTTCACTTATATCAAACAATCCATCACCATCGGAATCTGCTTTAAATATATTAGTCCCAAGTTCTTTTTCCAGATCATCAGATAAGCCATCGTTGTCCCGATCTGAAACATTTGGAGTATTGGGAATGCTTGAGTCTACCGGTGCTACTACTTTATCTACCGGAACAACTTCCACTTCTTCTTCAACTTGTTCAATTACTGGAGCTTCAACTACTGGGGTTTTCATTTTTTTAATAAAACTAATTAAAAACCAAACTACACCAATCGTAATTAACACGATTATAACAATAATCGCAATTTTCACTGCGGGATTTGGACCAACTGGATCTGGTGCAACAGGCTGGGCTTGTGTTTGCGCTTCCGGCCTTGATGCTGGCGCTGCTTTTACTTCCGTATGATCAAACTGGTCAAACGGATCTTCTATTTTGTTGTTTTCATTTGGCATAAAAAATTATTTGGTATTTGGTATTAGTTAGTTGATGTTTATTATTACTAATATATAGAGCCTTCTTCTATCGGAACACCAACTTCTTCTCCTGTTGAGGTAATTCCAGAAATAATCTTTGGCAATAATGATTGTAAATCAGCAATACTGCCTTTTTCATAAATACCTTGATTCCCTTCTGCTTGCATTTGAGTATAATATGTATAATCGGTCAAAGAAAAATATCCGGGGCTATTCATTTCACTTGGCTCACCTTCAAAAGCGTCCAAAGGATGATTACATCCACCATCAAGCATATCTATCTGTCCATCACCATCGTCGTCAGTTCCATTTTTACATTGTGGATCTACCAAATTACCAATGTAAATTAAATGCACTGGGGATTGCATAGAATCAGCGGAAGTAACAACGGACAATCTAGACATATCATCAGCACACGACTCACTAGGTGTCATCTTTGTACACCCATCAAGATCCTTGGCATCGGTTATAATTATATAGACCACACCAGCATAGAAATTACCATTATTTGAGACCAGTTCCAAAACATTAGAAACAAATTTTGAAATCCTATGTGGCGTACCATTATGACTTTTATAGACATATGGATATCCCGGGGTATCAAGATAATCAATAAACGCTTGAGTACTACTAGAACCATCAAAAGTATTATCTTCAATAGCATAATCAGCATCGAAATCATCCTTATTTATCTCTACCGTTGAACAAAAACTTTTACCAGCAGAACAAAGATCTGAAGCTTTTTCAAGTAAATAATGTGCTTCCACTCCCTTAACATCATCAATTCCATCAATATGCGTCTCTCCAACATCCATACCCAGAACTATTGCTTTAATAATTTCCAGATGATCATGTCCAGGATCATTAGTCCCCATACTACTGCTATTATCAACATAAAACGCAAACAATATATTTCCCTGAGACATTCCATCTTCTTCTGAATTATCAAATTCATTCGAACATTTAAGATCCGCCATATCAATATCTCCATCGCCGTCATTATCTGCCCCATCTGCGCACTGAACAGGTTCTAATTCACTTTCATCAAGGGTTGAATCGCAACTCTCGTCACGAGGTAAATGATTAACGTCACTATTACCAGTACCACAATAATTATTTAGGAAAGTACAAGTGCAACCAGCTGCGGCATAATCACAACTTCCATCACTATCATTATCAATACCATCATTACAAAAGGAAAAATCTTCAAGTGGATCATTAAAACTGTCACATCCAGGATCACCACCACCACCTTCTGAATAATCAGCATAACCATTATTATCATTATCTTCACCATCATTACATTGACCTAAAGTACCATCTGGTGCATCTGCTGGCAGAGCTTCGGTAATCCAGTCATCCTCATCAAAGCTTGGAGTAACAATATGATTGTAAAGCTCACCATCAAGCTCCAAGGCGAAACTTAAATTATAGGCTGATGTATCGCCAGTATTCATAGGATCTACCTGGAAGGAATAAACATGGTGGTCTCCTGGATCTGCATCATAGAAATTAAAGAATTTTTGAGTTTCACTATTGTAACAAGTATTAGGATCATAACCGTTCGGGCACTGGACACAGAATAATGCTGGTATCTTACACTGATAATCGCCAGGACTACCGCCAATTGGATTTGGACATTGATAAGCTAAATCACCTGGCTCTACGAACTGCGGATCAGGACATTTAACTCCTGTATTTGCTTTGCTCGCTTTTTCCCATTTGAAATGATTAAGAGGATCAATTGGCATGACCTGCTGAATAGCACTACTAAATTCATTTTGCCATGATGGCCACACACTAAACACTCGACCACGCACATAAGTACCTGAATCTAACTGCGGAACTTGGCCATTGTGTCCTTGTTTATATAACTTAACATACTGACGCATCAAGATCATATCCATGATACGCTGTGAATCTCGAATCAATTTAACTTTTTCTGGTTGTACTCCCGAATCAGTTACCAAATCAGTATTGAACCATAATAAATTAACCAATTGACTATAAATATTCATGGTCGCTTCGTTTGATCCCAATGAATGTCCTAACACATAAATGTTATTGTAAATTTTTGTTTTCTCACCTTCGACGGTTGGCGCAAGATTACTAGCTGCTACATAAACTGTTGGGCCATCTTGTACTGCTGGATAACAGAAAGTTCCATAATCATCTGTCTGACAATCAACCTGGACTGGATTAGCATTACCAGCATTCGGAGCATATTTCTGATACCAAATATCTGGTGGTAAATTTTCTGAGTTTTCATAGATTCTCAGTGAAATCGCGTCTGCGACATGATCATTGGTTGGATATGGCTGTCCAGTACTTGGATTCAAATCATCATCAACTCTAATAAAGAAATACTGTTCAAACAGTTCTGGTTCTTCCCATGGATCTTCAATACTCTTACATTTTGGATCACCAAACCAAGTATCAGCATTATAATCCTGAACTCCATCACCATCATTGTCTAAACCATCATTACATTGATGTTCAAGGTCTCCTGATAGGTCACCCCAATCCAATTCACCTGGTGTTTCTATAAACAATCCATTAGCCTTTGCCAATTCAGTTAAATTAGTATGATAAAATTCAGTACCTAGACATTGCGAATTAATATCGTTAGAAGAACAATGTTCTTCAATAACATCCTGTTTAAATGATTTGTCTTGCACGTCCTGATTAAAATTCCACAATCCTTGCAAAGATGGTTCAGTTGTAGGATCAACTATATTACCCAACTCCGGCAACTTGTTGGAACTATCCCAAATTCTAAATTCATCAATATATCCAGCAAACGACACTGAAGCTGTTTGAGTTTTTCCTAAACCACCAATATATAAATCATCATAATTATCCCAATCACTATCACCATAATGTCCGGTTGATATTGGCCATTTATTTAAATTATCAACCGTCAAGTTTGCTTCTTGAACAGTATCAGCCTCTACTCCATTAATATATAATTTAGCTACACCTGCTCCATTATAGCTAAGGGCAATATGGTTAAAGCCTTCTTCTAAAAGATAAGGGTCAGCAACCGTAGACTGTACAAGTGGTGGATAATTTCCCGTATCGATAGCATAAGTTAAAGATCGTTTAAATTGACAGTCTTGGCAATTATTTACATTTGGAACATCACCGTATTCCCAATAACAAACATCACCACCTTCATCAACACAACCGGTTCCCCACTGTCGAACCATCAATTGAGCATGATGATCTGTGGCTGAATCATTATCTAAGTTTTTATAAAATAAACGAGAGAACTTTCCTTCAGCAACATCCTGATGATAAACCCAAGCTTCAATCATCCAATCACTCTGATCACCAGCATCATCAGTATTCATAAATTCTAAATTATTAGCTTTTACCTGTACATAATCTTGGTTCCTATCAAAATAAATACCGTAACGAGGAGTAGACTTTTTGGTAATAAAATCCGCCAAACCAATATCAATTTTTGGTAAGTCATCGTCCAAGCCTGGTCCTCCAAAGTCGCGACAGTAGAATAAACCTACGTTGAAGTTCTCCTCATATATATAAGTAGTGTGGTAAACACCGGTATCAATCATAGTTTCAAATTTACCCCACTTGTTATTACCTTCTTCATCAGGAGCATACGCACCTGGTTCCCATAAATTATCACACAACAAAACTTGGTACTTGGCATTGCCCGCAGTTTGCTCACCAACTGTACCAGCTTCGGCATTTCCTAATAAATCACCAAGAGCTTCGGCAATTTCATCATGAGTAATTGTTGCTCTGGCCATAACCGGAGTAGTCCCGTTTTTGTTGTTACTAACTACATTAATATACTGTGAATTCAATGGTTCATTTAATAATGGCTGAAGTGCATTTTTTACGCACATATAATCACCGTTAACTAATTCATAAGTACAAGCATATTTATCGGTAATTAATGAATCATCATCCAACTGCCAATCCCATTGCCAATCATAAATACCTGGGTTTGAAACAATAGGTTGATCACCACTCTGAGGAACTGCGTACAAAGTTGTTGTAATATCAGGTTTAGTTACTAATGCAAATTGTGGATTTATTGCTACATTATCCAGCAGACAATAATCATACCCGGTTCTAAACTCCATATCTAGATCAGACAACTGTCCACAATTATTAGCAATATTATCAAAAGTAATTTTATAATCACGGTTAGGCATTAATGGACTATTAGGAGTAATAGCAACTACAGTATCACCATTAAGATTATTGGTAGCCAAAAAGCTCTGACCCACTTCACACCAGGCAGATTCCGCTAAGCCCACTTTTATAAATAGTCCTTTTACAAACTGCTTAACTTTATTATAAGTTTTTTTAATGAAACCTCCTTGGGCGCTAGAAACATTATAGCAATCTCCGTAATATTCCAACTTTACAGAATCTTTATCCAATTGAACCTGCTCAGTTAAAGTAATATAAAGCAATGAATTTAGACAAATATTAGTATCACCTGGCGCTGGTTTACTCAAATCCGAATCAAATTCTGCCGAAGCATCACACTGCTCTAATGGCAATGTCTCTTCTGTATTATCTGAACAACTTTCACAATCAGGATCATTACCAAAATCAATATGCGTGTCATTGTCATTATCAAATCCATCTGAACACTGTGGAGTTGTTCCACCTTCATCTTGGTCAGTTGGACTTTCACAGTTTGGATCACAATTTGAACAAGTCCCTTCTGCTGGATCACAATAATCAATCAAATTATCTCCATCATTATCTTGTTCATCCGAACAAGCATAAACATCATCACCATCATCATCACCACTATTCTCAAGCTCATCCTTGTCTCCCGCTGAGCTACACCCTGTATCAAATTTTACTTGCTCGCCATTAATAATGCAATATGAAACCTCTCCGGCTGTAACTAAAGTTTCATTACCATAATCACACGTCCCATCATCATCATTATCAATTCCATCAGAACAGTCAGTTATACAATTACCTGCTTCTGAATTTCCAGCTGAGTTATTACAGCAAGAATCGGCTAAATCTATTTGTCCGTCATTATCATTATCCTCGCCATCATTACAAACAGTATCCCCATCCACACCATCAACCTCATTCTTATCGCCAGCTGAGATACAACCAGGGTCAAATGGTAATATTCCCTCATTTTCGTCCAAACAATATAAAACCTCACCATTCGCAACCAAAACGTCATTGCCGTAATCACATTTCCCATCCCCATCATTGTCAATCCCATCAGAACAAGCAGCTACACAATCACCTGCCTCTGTATTCCCAAACGAGTTCTTACAGCAAGAATCGGCTAAATCTGTTTGTCCATCACCATCATTATCCTCGCCATCATCACAAGCATTATCACCACCTGGTGGTGTG